>NZ_SMAK01000009.1 GCF_004346195.1 Tepidamorphus gemmatus
CCGACACGGCGCGGGCGGCATAGGCCACACATCCCGACGCCGCCCGCGCCATGTCGGATCGCGAAAACCGCTTGCGCAACGTGACGGCATCTCACGGCACTGGCACCGGCGGCCATGGCCAGCGCCTCGGCATGGCGCCAGAGCGCGCGCCCGACGCCGCGGCCGATCGCGTGCGGTTCGACGAAGCAGGCACGCACCTCGGCCTCGCTGTCCGCGATGGCGAGCTCGAGCACGCCAGCCGCCATACCGTCAAGCTCGGCAACCCACACGGCACCGGCAGCGATCTGCTCGCTGCGAACGCGCAGATCATCGCGGCAGGCCTCGAGGAAGGCCGCATCATAGCCCCAGTGGGCTTTCGCCCGCATCACGAGAGCCGACAGCTCATCGGCCTCGTTCCGGCGTGCGAGGCGGATCAGCATCGCGCCACCTTGCCCGGCCCCCTGCCTTCGGCCGCGGAAGTGTCTCGAACGACGGACGAACGGACGTTGCCAAGCCCGGTGCGCCCGACCGGAAGTCCGGCGCCGGCGCCGGACCTCGCTGTTTCGGTCGCGCTCAGTTCTTGGCCTTGTCGACCAGCGCGTTGGCCTTGATCCACGGCATCATGCCACGCAGCTTTTCACCGACTGCCTCGATCGGATGGGCGTCATTCATGCGCCGTGTCGCCTTGAACTTCGGCTGCCCGGCCTTGCATTCGCGGATCCACTCGGACGTGAAGGCGCCGGTCTGGATGTCCTTCAGCACGCGGCGCATCTCCGCCCTGGTCTCCTCGGTGATGATGCGCGGCCCGGTGAGATATTCGCCGAACTCGGCGGTGTTGGAGATCGAGTAGTTCATGTTGGCGATGCCGCCCTCGTAAATGAGGTCGACGATCAGTTTTACCTCGTGCAGGCATTCGAAGTAGGCCATCTCCGGTGCATAGCCGGCCTCGACGAGGGTCTCGTAGCCGGCCCGGATCAGTTCGACCAGTCCGCCGCACAGCACCACCTGCTCGCCGAACAGGTCGGTTTCGCATTCCTCCTTGAAGGTGGTCTCGATGATGCCCGAGCGCCCGCCGCCGATCGCCGAGGCATAGGACAGGCAAAGGTCGTGCGCGTTGCCCGAAGCGTCTTGGGCGATCGCCATCAGGCAGGGAACGCCGCCGCCACGCTTGTATTCGGACCGGACTGTGTGGCCGGGCCCCTTCGGCGCGATCATGATCACGTCGATGGTCGGCTTCGGCTCGATCAGATTGAAATGGACGTTGAGGCCGTGCGCGAACGCGATTGCGGCGCCGTCGCGGATGTTCGGCTCGATGTGGTCGCGCCAGATGTCGGCCTGAAGTTCGTCGGGCGTGCACATCATCAGCAGGTCGGCCCACTTGGCGGCATCGGCGACGCTCTTCACCTGGAGTCCTTCAGCTTCGGCCTTCTTCGCCGACGGCGAGCCCGGCCGCAGCGCGATGCACAGATCCTTCACGCCGGAATCGCGAAGATTGAGCGCATGGGCATGACCCTGGCTGCCATAGCCGACGATCGCGACCTTCTTGCCCTTGATCAGGTTCAGGTCTGCATCTCGATCATAATAGACGCGCATTGAACTGCCTTTCCTTGGGAGTCTGCGGTGTTGTGCGATGCGACCGGGACCTGGTCGCCCGAGGGTCGGGCGGTTTTTACCGTCGTCATCTGTGCGTTGGAAGAGGAATTTCCGCCCAATCGCGGTAAACCGTCGCGAAGCCATGCATGCGGCGCAGCCCTCAGACCAGTCGCTGCCGCGAAGCGATACCCTGGCTGGCGCTCCACAGCCTATGCAGACGCGATGCACCGACAGCGGTCGAGGCACCGACGTCAGCGGAGAGGAGCCTTGCAGCCGTCAGGCAGCCCGGCTACGCGTACGGCGCTCAGGACGTTTCGCCGATACGGAGCAGCAATGTTGGCACCGCCCGGTGAGGACCGATCGTCGTCGCTGCGCGGCGGCAATGGGCGTTCGCGCACGCGGATCATGGGGATCCTCAACGTGACGCCGGATTCCTTCTCCGATGGTGGCCGCTTCAATCGCCTCGACGCGGCCGTCGCCCAGGCCCGGAAAATGGCCGCGGAAGGGGCCGACATCATCGATGTCGGCGGCGAATCGACCCGGCCGGGCTACCTCCCCATCGACGCAGACGAGGAGCTGGCGCGCGTGCTGCCGGTCCTGGAGGCCATCGTGCCGATCGTCGGCATCCCGGTCTCGATCGACACGCGCAAGTCCGCGGTCGCCCGGGCGGCCCTGCGCGCCGGAGCACGCATGGTCAACGATATCTGGGGCCTGCAGCGCGACCCGACTCTTGCAGAGCTGGCGGCAGAGGCCGACGTCGAAACGATCGCCATGCACAACCGCGATACCGTCGATCCGGCGATCGACATCATCGACGACATGCTGAGGTTCTTCGAGGTGACGATCGACATCGCCCGGCGGGCCGGCATCCGCGAGGACCGACTGATCCTCGATCCCGGCATCGGTTTCGGCAAGACCCTGGAACAGAACCTCCGGGCCGTTAAGCATATCGGCGCGATCCGCGCGCTCGGCTTTCCGGTCCTGCTCGGCGTGTCGCGCAAATCCTCGATCGGCAGGATAACCGGCCGGGAGGTTGGCGACCGGCTCGCCGGCACGATCGCCATGAATGCCTGGGCGCTGCGCGATGGTGTCGACATCATCCGCGTCCACGACGTTGCCGAACACGTCGATGCGCGTGCGATCAGCGAGGCGCTCCGCGATGCGTGACCGACGACGCGACGGCGGCGACCGCGTCTTCTTCCGCGGAATTGTCCTGTTCGCCCGCCACGGCGTGAAGGCCGAGGAGGAGCGGCTCGGCCAGCGATTCGAGATCGACCTCGATTGCCATCTCGATCTGGCGCCGGCGGGCAGCACTGACGACGTGACCCTGACAATCGACTACGGCGAGGTCTATACGCTCGTCCGCGACATCGTCGAGGGCGAGCGCTTCTATCTGATCGAGGCGCTCGCCGAGCGCATCGCCGGCGGCCTGCTCGCCCGCTTTGCCCGGATCGACGATGTCCGTGTCGAGATCCGCAAGCCGGCGGCCCCCGTGGCAGGCGTGTTCGACACGGTCGGCGTCGAGATCATCAGGCGCCGGCAATGATCGAGGTGGGGTTCAGTCTCGGCAGCAATGTCGGTGACAAGCTCGGCAATCTCGAACGCGCGCTGACGCTGCTGTTCGACGGACCGACCGTCAGCTTCGGCGCCTGCTCGTCATTCTATCGGACGGCACCGTGGGGCTATGCGGCGCAGGACTGGTTCGTCAACCTCTGCGCCGTCGGGCGGACCGACCTCGCCCCCGATGCCCTGCTCGCCCGCTGCAAGGCGGTGGAGGCAGCGGTCGGGCGGGAGAAGACATTCCGCTGGGGACCGCGGATCATCGACGTCGACATCCTCTATTACGGGACCGACGAGATCGAGGAGCCAGACCTCGCCATCCCGCACCGAGAACTGTTCAATCGCGGTTTCGTGCTCGTGCCCCTTGCCGAGATACGTCCGGACCTCATCCTGTCCGGGCGTGATGTTGGCGCGGAGGCAAGGCGCTTCGCCGGCGAGCCGATGCCGGTGGTCGCGCCGCCATGGACTCCTCAGTCTGCGCCGGACTGAACGATTGTGATCCGCTCCGCCGCCCGCGTGATTGCGGTGTAGAGCCAGCGCTCGCGGGTGTCCTTGAAGGCGAAGCTCTCGTCGAACAGCAGGATGTCATCCCATTGCGAGCCCTGCGCCTTGTGGACGGTCAGCGCATAACCGTAGTCGAACTCGTCGAAATTGCGCCGCTGGGCCCACGGCACCTCCTCGGCACTCTCAAACATGGCCTTCAGCACCCGGATCTTGGCGAGACTGCCATACGGTCCCTCGTCCTCGGCCTTGACCATCATCGACAGCGCCTGCGCCTTGCCCGTGCCGACCGACATGACCCGCCACAGGCTGCCGTTGAGCAACCCCTTCTCGGAGTTGTTGCGGAGGCACACGAGCTTGTCTCCCGCGGCCGGCAGCGCACCGTCGAAGCCCTTGAGCTCGCGGATGCGCTGGTTGTAGCGCCGGCGGGTGCGGTTGATGCCGAGCAGTACCTGGTCGGCGGAGAGCACCTGCGCTGCATCGATCTCGGACTTGCCGATCACGCGGCTGTCGCCGTAGCGCCCCGGCTCGAGACGGCCGCCCTCGCGGACGATCTGCGCGAGCGCCACGATCGGATTGTCGCGCGCCTGACGGTGCACCTCGGTCAGCAGGATATCCGGCTCATGCTCGGTGAAGAAGCCACCGCCGGAGATCGGGGGAAGCTGACCGGGGTCACCGAGCACCAGCACCGGCGTGCCGAACGACAGCAGATCGCGGCCGAGCGCCTCATCGACCATCGAGCATTCGTCGACGACGATCAGCTTCGCCTTGGCGACCGGGCTCATGCGGTTCAGCGAGAAGGTCGGCGAGACCACCGTCTTGCCGCTCTCCTCGTCCTCCAACGTCTCCTCGCCGCGCGGCCGGTAGATCAGAGAATGGATCGTCCGCGCCCCCTCGCAACCGCGATTGCGCATCACCTGCGCCGCCTTGCCGGTGAAAGCGGCGTAGAGCACCTCGCCGTCCACCTCTTCGGCGATCCGCCGGGCAAGCATGGTCTTGCCCGTCCCTGCATAGCCGAACAGCCGGAACACCTGCCTGTCGCCGGACCTGAGCCAGCGCGAGACGGCCCTCAGGGCATCGTCCTGACCAGGCGAGAGCTTCACCGGCGGCTCATCCGTTCACGCGCGCGGAGCCGCCGCGCCACAGCATCTGTTGCCCAACCGCGAAGGTGCTGGGCCCATGCATCCCCTCCACACGCGCCGCAATAGCACCGCGGCAATCGGAACAAGACAGGAACAAACCCCAGTGATGTCAAGCCATCGACCGGGGCGCCGGAATGTCCTTGACCGCGACGGTCCAGTCCGGACGCGTGTGCGCGGCCCAGTAGGCCTCGATCAGCTTCGAGGTGATCGGCCCTGGCCGGCCGTCGCCGACCTTGGCGCCATCCAGACTGGTGACCGGCATGATCCCGCCGGCCGTCGAGGTCGCGAACAGTTCGTCGGCAGCCCTGGTCTCGGCGAGGCTGACCGGCCGCGCCACGGCCTCGATGCCCGCCTCAGCAAGCAGGTCCAGCGCCGACAGACGGGTGATGCCGTGCAGCACACCGCTGTCGGGCGTGGCGACGCGACCGTCCTTGACCACGAACAGGTTGAAGCCCGGCCCCTCGGTGATGTTGCCGGCACCGTCGGGCAGGACGACCGTGCGGGCACCACGCTCATAGGCCTCGAACATGCCCCTTACCAGGTCGAGCCAGTGATAGTTCTTCACGGTCGGATCGACCGACAGCGGCGAGATGCGCTGGGTTTCGGCAATCGCGACCGACAGACCGGCATCGCGCTCCTCAGGTCTCAGGATCCAGCCGAACGGGATGACGAAGGCTATGAAGCGGTTGATCGCATCGCGCGGATCGCGGCTGAAGGTCGGCGAGACACCGCGCGTCATGATCATCTCGACATAGGCGTCCTCCAAGTCCGCCCGGCGCACGCATTCGGCAAGGATCGCCGCGACCTCGTCCCTGTCGTAGGGGCACGCCATCCTGAGCTTGTCGACGGAGGCGAAGAAGCGGTCGAGATGCCTGTCCAGCCGAAAGAACCGCCCCTTCCAGACATGCACCACGTCATAGGTTGCGTCCGAACGCAGGAAGCCCCAGTCGAGCACGGATATCTTGGCATCCTCGATGGCGCAGAACGCGCCGTCCAGGAAGGCACAGCCGGGCGGATACTGCATCACAGCGCCTCGGGCCCGCGCTGGATGGCGGCCACGCCGCTGCGCGAGACCTCGACGAGCCCGAGCGGCTTCATGATCGCAATGAACTGGTCGATCTTCGCGGATCGTCCGGTGATCTCGAAGACGAAATGCTCGGTGGTTGCGTCGACCACCTGCGCCCGGAAGGCATCGGCCAGCCGCAGCGCCTCGACCCTCAGCTCACCCTTTCCCGCCACCTTGATCAGCGCCAGTTCGCGCTCCAGCGGCTTGCCGCCGGCCGTCAGGTCTATGACCCGGTGCACCGGCACCAGCCGTTCGAGCTGATGGCGGATCTGCTCGATCACCATCGGCGTCCCCGTGGTGACGATGGTGATGCGCGAAAGATGCTTCTCGTGCTCGGTCTCCGACACAGTCAGCGAATCGATGTTGTAGCCGCGGCCCGAGAACAGACCGATGACCCGCGCGAGCACGCCTGGCTCGTTGTCGACCAGCACCGAGAGCGTATGCTGTTCGAGCGCTTCAACCTTCTGCAACATTCTTCCTTCCGCGCTATCGAGCTTCGGCGATCGCCGGCTCGTCCACCTCGTCGATATCGAGCACCCACGGCTCGACGATCCCTGCCGCCTTCCAGGCCCTGAAGGCGGGAAGATCCATCACCGCCGCCATGTATGCACCGGCTTCCTCGTCGACAGGAATGGAATATCCGTCGAAGCGGGCGACGACCGGCGCATACATCGCATCCGCCGCCGTGAAGTCGCCGAACAGGAACGGTCCGTCGTGGCCGAACCGCCGCCGGCAATCGCTCCAAAGCTGCTGGACCCGCGCGACGTCGCGCGTCACCTCGGCCCCTCGGTCGCGCCAGCCGAAGCGCTTCCGGAGATTCATCGGACAGGCGCTGCGCAGCGCGGAGAAACCGGCATGCATCTCGCTCGAAATCGCCCGCGCGTGCGCCCGCGCGGCCGGATCGGCCGGCCAGAGTCCGGCGTCGGGAAACCGTTCGGCAAGGTATTCCAGGATCGCGAGCGACTCCCACACGGTAACGTCGCCGTCGATCAGGATCGGCACCTTCGCGGCCGGCGAGCGCGCCAGCAGCCGGGTCCGGGTGTCGGGCTGATCGAGGGGAACGAGGTCCTCCTCGAACGCGATCCCGGCAACGCTCATCGCCAGCCACGGCCTCAGCGACCACGACGAGTAGTTCTTGTTGCCGATGACGAGCTTCATGGCGATCGACGTCCCGATGGCTTCAACCCGCCGATTCCTGCCCAGGCGTCATTCCGTTCGGCGCGCAACGCGGGGCCGGGATCGGACCGCGCAGACCGATCAGCGCGACCCTATCCGGGCTCGGCCGTCCGGTCGTCAGGAATGACATGCGATGGAGCGCCCACATTACACCAGCATCTTGCCTTCTTCATCGATCGCAGTCGCGATATCCTCGTCGTCCACCTCGGCGCCGAGCAGCATCTCGTTGTGGGCCTTGCCCGAGGGGATCATCGGAAAGCAGTTGGCGAGCGCGGCGACCCGGCAGTCGAAGATCACCGGGCGCTTGACGTCGATCATCTCGCGGATCGCATCGTCGAGCTCGTCCGGTTTCTCCGCTCTCAGGCCGACGGCTCCATAGGCCTCCGCCAGCTTCACGAAATCGGGCAGCGACTCGTTGTAGGAGTGCGAGATCCGGTTGCCGTGCAGCAATTGCTGCCACTGCCGGACCATGCCCATGTACTGGTTGTTGAGGATGAAGATCTTCACCGGCAGCTCGTACTGAACCGCCGTCGAAATTTCCTGCATCGTCATCAGCACCGAGGCATCGCCCGCGATGTCGATGACGAGCGCGTCGGGATGGGCGAGCTGGACGCCGATGGTGGCCGGCAGACCGTAACCCATCGTGCCGAGGCCACCGGACGTCATCCAGCGATTGGGATGCTCGAACTTGTAGAACTGCGCCGCCCACATCTGGTGCTGACCGACTTCGGTCGTGATATAGGTCTCCCGGTCCTTGGTCAGCTCGTAGAGACGCTCCACCGCATATTGCGGCATGATCACGTCGGTGCTGGGCCGGTAGCGCAGGCAGTTGCGCGCCCGCCAGGCGTCGATCTGCGTCCACCAGACCTTCAACGCTGCCTTGTCGACCTGCGCGGCATTCGACCGCCAGATCCGGATCATGTCCTCGAGCACATAGCCGACGTCGCCGACGATCGGGACGTCAACCTTGACGTTCTTGTTGATCGACGATGGGTCGATGTCGATGTGAATTTTCCTCGAGTTCGGCGCGAAAGCGTCGAGCCGGCCGGTGATCCGGTCATCGAAGCGCGCCCCGATGCAGATCATGACGTCGCAATCATGCATCGCCATGTTGGCTTCGTAGGTCCCGTGCATGCCGAGCATTCCGAGCCACTGCTTGTCGGAGGCCGGATAGGCGCCGAGGCCCATCAGCGTCGAGGTGATCGGAAAGCCGGTCATGCGCACCAGCTCGCGCAGGAGCTGGCTCGCCTCGGGCCCGGAATTGATGACGCCGCCGCCGGTGTAGAACACCGGCTTTCGCGCCCCCGCCATCAGGTCGACGGCAGCGCGGATTGCCTCGAGATCGCCCTTGACGCGCGGCTTGTAGGTCTTGTGCTCGATGTTCTTGGGCCCGACATAGGGGCCGACACTGAGCTGGATGTCCTTCGGGATGTCGACCAGCACCGGGCCGGGCCGGCCGTTCTGCGCGACGTAGAAGGCCTCATGCAGAATGCGGGCGAGGTCGCGGACGTCCTTCACCAGCCAATTGTGCTTGGTGCAGGGCCGGGTGATGCCGACCGTATCGCACTCCTGGAAGGCGTCGTTGCCGATCAGATGCGTGGCGACCTGACCGGAGATGCACACCAGCGGGATCGAATCCATCAGCGCGTCGGTGAGGCCGGTGACCGCGTTCGTCGCACCGGGACCGGAGGTGACGAGCACCACGCCGACCTTGCCGGTGGAGCGGGCGTAGCCCTCCGCCGCATGGGTCGCGCCCTGCTCGTGGCGCACCAGGATGTGCTCGATCTGGTCCTGCTGGAAGATCGCATCGTAGATCGGCAGTACCGCGCCGCCCGGATAGCCGAAGATGAACTCGACCCCCTGGTCCTTCAGCGCCTTGAGGACGATTTCCGCGCCGGTCAGTTCCTCGGTCATTACGGCAGCCCTTTCATCTCGTGCTCGTCGTTCGGCCAACAAAAAAGGCCCTCGAAGGGCCTGTCGTGCGCGCCAGCGTCCGCGACGGTCAGACCACCGTCACGCTCCTGGCGCGCCTGCGTACGATAAGGATGTTTCCGGACACGCCGGGACTCCATTCGGATCGTTTCGTGACGGGCACGTTAGTCGCGATGGCGGAGCCGGTCAAGCGGGATGGCGCGAGTTCCGGCGCGACGGTCCGCCGTCCTCGCGTCTCCTCCGCCATCACCACGCGCCTGGTCGCGAACTCCCTGAACGTCCCCTCCGTCACCTTGAAGTTGGTCGCAAGAAGCAGGTCGGCCTGGGCCGCCATCCATGCGGCGATCGAGATCGATTGGTAGCCGGGATTGTTGCGTGCCGGCGGGATGACGAGGGCCTCGTGACGTCTGCCAGGTATGCCCCGTTCCCGGCGGAAGGCCGGACCGCTTCGCTCTACCGCACGACAGGAGATTCCGTCACGGGGGAACGGCAGCGAGACGATCCGCCGCCCGGTCGGGATCGAGCCGCTCCCAGTCGGGCATCTGATGTCGGAACCAGGTGAACTGACGCTTGGCATACTGGCGCGTCTCGGCGCGCGTCCGCTCGGCGGCCTCCTGCAGCGGCAGTTCGCCCCTCAGATGCGCCATGAACGGCCGCAGCCCGTGCGCCCGGTAGCCGGGCAGCGACGGATCGAGGTCCATCGCCATCGCCGCGCGAACCTCGTCGAGCGCACCGGCCGCCAGCATGGCGCCGACACGCGCGTCGATGCGGGCGCGTACCGCCTCCCGATCCGGCCACAGCACCAGACGCAGCACCGACGGCGCTGGCGGCAGCAGCGGTAGCGCCGGCTCGCGCTGCCACTCCGACAACGGTCTTCCGGTCGCGACCGCCACCTCGAGCGCGCGGACGATGCGTTGCGGATCGGAGACATTGATGCGTCGCGCGGACTGAGGATCGAGCACCGCGAGCTCGGCATGGAGTGCGGCCGATCCTTCCAGTTCCAGCCGGCGGCGAACCTCCCCGCGCACGGCTTCCGGGATGTCGGGCATTGGCGGAAGTCCCCCGGTCAGCGCCTTGAAGTAGAGCCCGGTGCCGCCGACGATGATCGCAGGCCGCCCCGCGGCGGCAGCCTCGGCAAGGGCTGCCCGGACATCCGCCAGCCAGGCGCCGACAGAATACGCCCTCGTCAGCGGCACATGCCCGTACAACCGGTGCGGGACTGCCGCTTCGTCCTGCGGCGACGGCCGCGCGGTGAGAATGCGCAGAGTGTCGTAGACCTGCATGGAATCGGCGTTTATGACGGTGCCGCCGAGCCGGTCGGCGAGCATCAGCGCGAGCGCCGACTTGCCGCTCGCGGTTGGTCCGGCGATCAGGAATGCCCGCGGAGCCTCACCCTCGCCCGATGCCACCGATGTCCTCCACGCTTGTCCTGATGTCCGCCACCGATCACCCCGCGGTCGATGCGGCGCTGGCCGGACGTGTGCGCACTGCCGTCGGCGCCGACGAGATCCGCTGGCTGAGCCGAGGTGTCGCCTGCGACATGCGTCTACCGCTCAATAGCGCCGCGCCGGACGAAGCGGAAGCTGCCGCCCGAGAAGCCATCGCTGGCCGTCCGGTTGATATCGCCATCCTGCCGGAGGCGACACGCCGCAAGGCGCTGCTGATTGCCGACATGGACTCGACGATCATCGGTCAGGAATGCATCGACGAGCTGGCCGATCTCGTCGGATTGAAGTCGCATATCGCCGCGATAACCGAACGCGCCATGCGTGGCGAGATCGCCTTCGAACCGGCACTGCGCGAGCGGGTCGCGCTGCTCGGGGGGATCGACCTCGATCAGATCCGCCGGGTGCTCGAGGAGCGCATCACCCTCACCGCCGGCGCCCGCACGCTGGTCGCGACCATGCGATCGACCGGAGCCTACACCGCGCTCGTTTCTGGCGGGTTCACGCTGTTCACCGAGGCGATCGCCCGCCGCGTCGGCTTCGACGAGAACCGAGCCAACGAACTGTTGCTCGACGGCGATCGCCTGTCCGGCCTGGTACGCGAGCCGATCCTTGGCCGCGACGCCAAACGCGAGGCGCTGGCGGAGCTCGTTGCGAAGCTTGGCATCGACGCACAGGCGGCGATCGCCGTGGGTGACGGAGCCAACGATCTGGCGATGCTGGAGGCCGCGGGACTGGGAGTCGCGTTCCATGCCAAGCCAGCGGTAGCCAAGGCGGCCGACGTGCGCATCGACCACAGTGACCTCACCGCCCTGTTGTTCCTGCAGGGCTACAGCGACTCCGAGATCATCGCCGGCTGACCCTTCGCCCCCGCACCATGGCGCAGGGGCGAGACTGATCCCTGCGTCAGTCCTGGAACGGCACCACGACGAAGCGCAATTCGCCGGCCGGATTGGCAACCAGCAGCAACGCCGATTTCTTGCCCCTGGCCTTGAGGGCGTCCAGCTCGCGACGCACATCCGCGGCCGTCGTGACCTTCTCTTGCGCGACCTCGACGATAACGTCGCCGGCGCTGATCTGGCGAGCCGATGCGGGACCGTCCGGCGCCACATCGGTGACGACCGCACCCTCAACGGAGTCGCCGATCGCGTAGCGGCTTCGCAATTCGTCCGTCAGATCGGACAGATCGACCCCGAGCGCGCTGATCGTGACGGTACCATCCTCGCCGGCGAGCTCGTCGGACTCCCCCGCGTCGAGCGCGGCCATCTGCTCGCCTTCCTCCAGGCGGCCGACCGTCACCTTGAACGTCTCGCGCTCCCCCTTTCGCAACACCAGGACATCCACCGTCTTGCCGATTGCAGTGTCCGCGACGATACGCGGCAATTCCCGCATCTCGCCAACCCGGCGTCCGTCGAATTCGAGGATGACGTCGCCCGTCTCGATTCCGGCCGCCTCGGCCGGTCCGCCGCTGCTCACCCCGGCGACGAGCGCACCCTCGGCACGGTCCATCCCGAGGCTCTCGGCAATCTCGTCGGTAACCGACTGGATCCGAACGCCGAGCCAGCCGCGACGCGTCTCGCCGAACTCGACCAGCTGGCGGATGACATTCTGCGCGATGTTGGCGGGAACGGCAAAACCGATGCCGATCGAGCCACCGGTCGGCGAGATGATCGCGGTGTTGATGCCCACCACCTCGCCGTCCATGTTGAACAGCGGACCGCCGGAATTGCCGCGGTTGATCGAGGCGTCGGTCTGGATGAAGGAGTCGTAGGGACCGGCATTGATGTCGCGGTTGCGCGCCGACACGATGCCGGCAGTCACCGTGCCACCGAGGCCGAAGGGATTGCCGATCGCGAGCACCCAGTCGCCGACCCTCAGCGCCTCTGAATCGCCAAAGGACACCGCGGTCAGCGGCTTGTCGGGCTTCACCCGGAGAACCGCGATATCAGTCTTCTCGTCGCGTCCGACCACCTCGGCCGGCAGCTTGGTGCCATCGTTGAAGTTGACGATGATCTCGTCGGCCTCGGCGATGACGTGGTTGTTGGTCACCACCAGACCGTCGGGATCGATCACGAAGCCGGAGCCGAGCGAATTCACCCGGTGCGGACGCCGCGACTCCCCGTCGTCGCCCTCGCCACGGCGGTTGAAGAATTCCTCGAAGAACTCCTCGAAGGGCGATCCCGGCGGCACGCGCGGCGTGGGAATCCGTTGGGAGGTGGTGACGCGCTGCGAGGTCGAGATGTTGACGACCGCGTCGATGAGCCGTTCCGACAGATCGGCGAAGGACTCCGGGGCACCTCGCGCCTCGGCGGCAGCGAAGCTCCCCGCGCCCAGCGAGCCGAACATTGCCGCTGCCAGGCACAGCGCGGCAATCCGCCCGGTGCGGGCAATGCCTCCCCGGGCCGATGCAGTCACATGCCACATTGAAAAGCCTCCGATGGCGATGCCGGTCCATCGCCCGATGGGCGAGAGCAGTCCGGTATCGAGTCGACTACATCACAGATAGCGCCTGCGCGACCCGCGGTCACGCATTCGTGACGCGTTAACCGCGCACCAGCCAGACGATGAGAAGCCCGGTCGCGGCGGCGACCAGCCCCCCTGCCCGCAACGTTGCATCGGGCATCGTCAGGGCAGATTCCATCATCCGCTTGAGCCCACCGGGGAACGCGGCGTAGACGACCCCTTCGATCACCAGGACGAGCCCGATCGCAACAACAAGGTCGCTCATTGCGCCAAGGCGGTGCCGGTCGCCGACGGCGCCTGGGTGGTGCCGCCGGCCGACGCCTGCGGGATGACGGCGGGTCCACCGCTTTCCGCAGCGGTACCGCCAGCCGGAGGCCGGGCGGTCTGCACGGTGCCGGAACCGTTGCCGAAGTAACGGAAGAACTGCGAATCCGGCGTCAGCAGGAACCGCGTGCCGTCCTTGGACAGCGCGGCGTCGTAGGCGAGGAGCGACCGGTAGAACGAGAAGAATTCCGGGTCCAGGCTGTAGGCTTCGGCGAAGATCGCCGCGCGCTGCGCGTCGCCATCGCCGCGCACCTCCTCGGACTCCCGGTTGGCCTCCGCGACGATGACAATCGCGTCACGGTCGGCCCGGGAGCGAATGCGGCGCGCCTGTTCCTCGCCCTCGGCGCGGATCTGCGAGGCTTCCTGCTCGCGCTCGGTCTGCATACGCCGGAAGATCGCTTCGGAATTTGCCTGCGGCAGATCGGCGCGGCGGATGCGCACGTCCACGACGGAAATGCCGAAGCCCTGCGCCTCGCGATTCACCTGCTGGGTTATCTGCGACATCAGTTGTTGGCGCTGGTCACGGACGACCGCCAGGAAGGTGGCTTCACCGAGCACGCGCCGGACCGCCGAATTGAGGATCGTGGCGAGCCGCGAATCGGCCACCGCGATCGACCCCGCCGCCTGGTAGAAGCGCAGCGGATCGGTGATGCGGTAGCGGGCGAAGGCATCGACCACCAGGCGCTTCTGATCGGAGGCGATCACCTCCTGCACCGGCGAATCAAGCGCCAGGATCCGCTTGTCGACGAAGACCACCTGGTCGGCGATCGGCATCTTCCAGTGCAGGCCGGGCTCCGAGATCACCCGCTGCGGCTGGCCAAAGCGAAGCACCAGCGCCTGCTCGGTCTGGTAGACGACGAACAGCGACGAATAGATCGCGAACAGGCCGATGGCGAGCAGGACAAGCAGTCCGCCGACGATGGACTTCCTCACTGCGAACCTCCCGCGCTGCGCGGCGCGGCACGCCCGCCGAGCTCCTGGAGCGGCAGATACGGCACGATCCCCGAGCCGCCGGCGTTGCCGTCGATGATGATCTTGTCGGAATTGCCCAGTACCCGCTCCATCGTCTCAAGGAACATGCGCTCGCGCGTGACGTCCGGCGCCTTGCTGTACTCGGCGTACACCGCCGAGAAGCGGCTGGCCTGGCCCCGTGCCTCGTTGATCGTCCGCTCGCGGTAGGCCTCGGCCTGCTGGATGATCTGCGCGGCCTGACCGCGTGCCTCGGGTACCACCCGGTTGGCATAGGCCTGCGCCTCGTTGCGCAGCCGCTCCTGGTCGGCGCGGGCCGCCTGGACGTCGCGGAACGCATCGATGACCTGGGCGGGCGGATCGACCTTTTGGAGCTGAACCTGCGTCACCAGAATGCCGGCCTCGTAGCTGTCCAGCGTCGTCTGCATCAGCTCGAGCACGTCCTGCTCGGTGATCGCACGCGCCTGGGTCAGGACCGGCTGCAGCTGGCTGCGGCCGATCACCTCGCGTACCGCGCTCTCGGCGACGGCCTTCACGGTGGTCTCGGGATTCTGGATATTGAACAGGTAGTTTGCCGCGTTGTTGATGACCCAGAACACCGACACGTCGACGTCGATGATGTTCTCGTCGCCGGTCAGGATCAGGCTCTCCTCGGGCACGTCGCGGACCGTCTCGCCGCGGCCGTCCTCGATCACCCGCATGCCGATGTCCACCCGGTTGACGCGGGTCACCTTGGGGGTCAGCACCGTTTCGATCGGATAGGGGAGATGGTAATGCAGCCCCGGGTCGGTCTGGCGCACGAACTTGCCGAAGCGCAGCACCACGCCCTGCTCGTCGGCCTCGACGCGGTAAAGACCGCTGAACCCCCAAAGCACGACGAGGACCAGCAGCCCGAGAACCATCGCCTTGCCGCCCATGGAGCCGCCGGGCAGGACGGATTTCAGCTTGTCCTGGCTGCGCTTGAGGATCTCCTCGAGATCCGGCGTCTGTGGACCGCGCGGCCCGGGCCTGCCGCCGCCGGGCGGCACGCCCCAAGGACCGCCGCCACCACCGCCCCCCCAAGGGCCGCCTTGATTGCTCCAGGGCATGAATGCTCCTCGTTGTCTGGTGGGGCGGCCCCGCGATCCGCATGGCCGCCCGGCCGTGCCGCCCGGGTCGCCCGTCAGGCGGCGTTATAGGTCAGGCCTGACGGCCCTTCAACGAAAGTCGATTTGAACGACACGTGGGAAACGGGGCTGGCTTTGTCAACGCCAACCGGCGCCGGGGATCCGGATTTTCGCCCACGTCCGGCTGGCCAGCCATGCCATCGCGACCATCTGCAGCCTCGCGCCTCAGAAGACGACGACCGAACGGATCGATTCCCCGGCATGCATCAGGTCGAAGCCCCTGTTGATGTCGGCGAGCGGCAGGATGTGGGTGATCATCGGGTCGATCTCGATCTTGCCGTCCATGTACCAGTCGACGATGCGCGGCACGTCGGTACGGCCACGCGCCCCGCCGAAGGCCGTGCCCTTCCACACCCGCCCGGTCACGAGTTGGAACGGACGCGTCGCGATCTCCGCCCCCGCCGGGGCGACGCCGATGATGATCGACTGGCCCCAGCCGCGGTGGCAGGCCTCCAGCGCCTGTCGCATCACCGTGACGTTGCCGGTGCAGTCGAAGGTATAGTCTGCCCCGCCGATCTGGTCGGCGCCGCGCTTGGTCATGTTGACCAGATGCGTCACGATATCGCCGTCGATCTCGTTCGGGTTGACGAAGTGGGTCATGCCGAAGCGCTCGCCCCACGCCTTCTTGGCGTTGTTGATGTCCACGCCGATGATCATGTCGGCGCCGGCGAGCCTCAGCCCCTGGATGACGTTGAGGCCGATCCCGCCGAGCCCGAACACGACCGCCGTCGCGCCCGGCTCCACCCCCGCCGTATTCAGAACCGCACCAACTCCGGTGGTGACGCCGCAGCCGATGTAGCAGACCTTGCCGAACGGCGCGTCCTCGCGGATCTTCGCCACCGCGATCTCCGGCAGCACGGTGTAGTTCGAGAAGGTCGAGCACCCCATGTAATGGTGGATCGGCTTGCCCTGGTAGGAGAACCGCGTGGTGCCATCCGGCATCAGGCCCTTGCCCTGCGTGGCGCGGATCGCCGTGCACAGATTGGTCTTGCGCGACAGGCAGGACGGGCATTCGCGGCATTCGGGCGTGTACAGCGGGATGACGTGATCGCCCTTCTTCACGCTCTTCACCCCCGGGCCGACATCAACGACGACTCCCGCGCCCTCATGCCCCAGGATCGCCGGAAACAGTCCCTCCGGGTCGGCGCCGGACAGGGTGAATTCGTCGGTGTGGCAGATGCCGGTCGCCTTGATCTCGACCAGCACCTCGCCATCCTTCGGACCCTCGAGGTCGACCTCGACGATCTCGAGTGGCTTGCCGGCCTCGAAGGCAACCGCGGCGCGTGACTTCATGCGAATGCTCCTTGGGGCATCGGATCCGATCTGCGCCGCACTTTGCCTGCGAAGTCGCGGTCAGGGCAAGATCGCCAGGGCAAGATCGGCAGGGCAAGATTGGGCGGGGATCAGGTCGCGATGCGCTCGTAGACGACGAATGTCATCGCCGCCGTATCGGTGGCACCGCGCATTGGCCCCTGACGCGACACTGCCCGCCAGATCGCCGGATCAATTTCGGGAAATCGCGTGTCGCCGTCCGGCTGTCCGGCCACTTCGGTGATGTAGAGACGCCGCGCACGGCCGATCGCCTCGGCATAGAGCTGGCCGCCGCCGATCACGAAGATCTCGTCGACCCCGCGCCTCCTGGCGAAATTCGCTGCCAGCCTCTCCGCCTCGTCCAGCGAACGGGCGGCATGGACCTGCGCCACATCGAAGGTCTCGCTGCGCGTCACCACGATGTTGTCGCGGCCCGGCAAAGGCCGGCCAATCGATTCGAAGGTCTTGCGTCCCATGATGACCGGCCTTCCCATGGTGACGGCCTTGAAGTGCTTCAGGTCCGACGGCAGCCGCCAGGGCAGTTCGTTGTTGCGGCCGATCACGCCGTTCCCGGCGACGGCCGCGATCAGGCTGAGACGGGGCGCGGTCATGCGGAGCCCTCCGCGAGTCTCTCGAGCGCCTCGCCGGAGAGCCGGAACACGGTCCATTGGTCCATCGGCTGGGCACCCAGCGACGTGTATACCCCGATGGCCGCTTCGTTCCAGTCGAGCACCCACCATTCGAGCCGTCCCAGCCCCTCGGCGACGCAGCGCCGGGCGAAGTTCGCCAGCAGCGCAGCGCCGATCGCCGCCTCGTCCGCCTCCACCTCGTGCGCGAGCCTCTCATAGTCGGCAAGCGCGCGGATGAATCCGAGCACCAGCCCCTCTTCGCCGGGTCGGGCGGGGCGGATGGTGATCGTCATCGTCCACGCCGGCCGCTCATACCGCCACCTCGGCCTTGATATGCGGATGCGGGTCGTAGCCCTCCAGCGCGAAATCCTCGTAGACGAACCCGAAGATGTCGGTGACGGCCGGGTTGATCAGCATCCTCGGCAGCGGGCGCGGTTCGCGGGTGAGCTGCAGGCGGGCCTGCTCGAGGTGGTTGGAATAGAGGTGCGCGTCGCCCAGCGTATGGATGAATTCGCCCGGCTTGAGCCCCGTCACCTGCGCGACCATCATCGTCAGCAGCGCGTAGGAGGCGATGTTGAACGGCACGCCGAGGAAGATGTCGGCCGAGCGCTGATAGAGCTGACAGGACAGCCGCCCCTCGGCGACCCAGAACTGGAAAAGGCAGTGACAGGGCGGCAGCGCCATCCGGTCGATATCTGCCGGGTTCCAGGCGGTTACGATCAGCCGGCGTGAATCCGGATTCGACCGGATCTGGCCGACCACCTCGGCAATCTGGTCGATCGTGCTGCCGTCACGCGCCGGCCAGGAGCGCCACTGATGGCCGTAGACGGGGCCGAGTTCACCGGTCTCGTCGGCCCATTCGTCCCAGATGCTGACCCCGTTCGCCTTCAGATAGGCGATGTTGGTGTCGCCCTTCAGGAACCACAGGAGCTCGTGGACGATCGACTTCAGATGCAGCTTCTTGGTGGTCAGCAACGGAAAGCCGTCGGCGAGGTCATAGCGGCTCTGATGGCCGAACACGCTCAGCGTTCCGGTACCTGTGCGGTCGGATTTGCGGATTCCGGTCTCCAGAACGAGGCGCAGGAGGTCGTGATACTGCCGCATGGCGAATCCCTTCATCGACGGTCGGCGAGTTTACAGGCCCGGCAAGCCGGGCGGCAAATTTGCGACAGCGGCGGTCCTCCTCTACACTCACCGGGCTCGGAGGACGCTTTGCCGCCGCCCGCGTTGCAGTCATGCGATCCGGGCAGACAAGAGGACAGCCCAGCAGACGGGAGGACCGCCGATGCGCATTCCAACGCCCCTCCTCGCCACCTTCGCATGCCTTGGCCTTCTGGCCGGCACTGCGCATGCCGACATACTGGCCGAGGAGGCGATCCGCATTGCCCGGGAGAATGGCGTCGTAACGGTCACGGACGTCGACCGCGACATGAGCAAGTGGGAGGTCGAGGGGCGCGCCGCCGACGGCCGCGAGATCGAGGTCGACATCGACGCAACCTCCGGAGCGGTGCTGAAGGTCGAGCGCGACTGAGCGGGGTGGACGTGAAACCCGCCTCATCCTGACTCTGAACATGAGCCGGTTGAATCGGCGTGCGAGGATTCGGCCGCAAGCCAGGCGCGATCCTGCCACGGCGCCTGAACGGGCTGATTCGGGATGCCAACACCCAGGCGCAAGCGATTCACCGGACTCGGATTTCCCGCGCCGTTCAGATCCCGTTGAAGTCGCCGCCGCGGCCGCTGCCGCCGGCAAACCGTGCGGCTCCCTTGAGGCCTTCCGCCTCGAGCGCTGGCAGGCCACCACGGTATTCCGCCGCAAGCGCCGCATCCATCGGAAGAGTCCATTGGCCGTAGGCCGACCGGCGGTCGGCCCGCAGACACAACTGCGGAAACCGCGCAATCTCGTGCGCGAGGTCTTCTGCCGCCTGCCGTGCCATGCCAGACCCGACGACCCGCTCGCACAGGCCGATGCGCAGCGCTTCCTCCGCCGCCACCTTGCGGCCGGTGAGGATCAGGTCGAGGGCACGGCCCATTCCGATCAGACGAGGCAGCCTGACCGTTCCTCCGTCGATCAGCGGCACGCCCCAGCGCCGGCAGTAGACGCCGAAATAGGCGTCCTCTTCCATCACCCTGAGGTCGCACCACAGGGCCAGCTCCATCCCGCCTGCCACTGCGGGCCCGGCGATGGCGGCGATCACCGGCTTCGACAGGTCGAGCCGCGTCGGGCCCATCGGCCCGCGGGCACCGGCCTCCGGATCCAGCTCCGCAATCTCCAGGGCTCCCGATGCTGCGTGCTTGAGATCATAGCCTGCACAGAAGGTTCCCCCCGCGCCCCAGAAGACCGCGACCGCGGCGCCCTCATCCGCCTCGAAGGCCTCGAAGGCGGCAAGAAGTGCCCCAGCCGTCTCGGGATCGACCGCGTTGCGGGCGGCCGGCCGGTCGAGGATCACCGTCCAGACCGGTCCCTGTCGCTCGGTGCGCACACTGCCTGACATGGTTGCATCCTTTCCGTTCCGGCCGGACTTGCGGTTTCGATGATTGCCGCGCCCGACGAGGCTTTTCAGCCGAGTGTTTCGTTCCTATATTCCGCGTTGTCGGCGCAAGCTGACTATGGCGATACACGGTCGTTGGAATAAGCCCATCGGACCCGGGGGCGGTACCCGGCGCCTCCACCAGAACCGATCCGGACGGGTCGGCTGTGGCGGGGGCGAAACAGGATCGACGAGGGTGTAAAGAACGCGCCGTCGCCCGGCATGGTACCGCCGTTATCGGGCCGTACAATAGTTGCGAACGACAACTATGCTCCGGTTGCTCAGGCCGCGTAACGCGGTCTGAAAAGCCGATCCAAGCCCTGACGGGTTAGCTCCGTCAGGCGGGGTTCGGAGGCACCTGGCAACAGAAGCCTCCACTTCGCCTTCGTTCCCGGCCGCCTGGCCTGTCACGGTCACAGGCGTCAGTCGCAATTGCCAGCTTCCGGATGCCGCAGGATCTGATTCGCTACGACCTACTGACCCAGGAGGCGCTGCGCGGCGTGGTCCGATCGGTGCTGGCCGATGTCGCCAGGGCCGGTTTGCCCGGCGACCATCACTTCTTCATTGCCTTCGCCACCCAGGCGCCGGGCGTACGCATTTCCAAGCGTCTGCGGGAGACCTATCCCGACGAGATGACGATCGTCCTGCAGTATCAGTTCTGGGATCTGGAAGTGACCGACGGCGCGTTCGCGGTGAGCCTGTCGTTCAACGGCATACCCGAGCGTCTGCACATCCCCTTCGCTGCGATCAAGGGCTTCTTCGATCCGAGCGTCCAGTTCGGGCTGCAGTTCGATCCCGGAACCCCGGTCGAGGCCAACGACGACGCTCGCCCCGAGTCTCGGGACCCCGCGACACCGGCCAAGGGAACGGACATGCCGGCCGATGCGCAGCGCTCGCGGACAGCACCGAAATCCAAGCCGAAACCGGACACCGCCGCCCCCGCCGACAGCCCGGCCGCGCCGTCGCGCGAGACGGCTCCCGGCGCAGACGTCGTATCGCTTGACGCATTTCGCAAGAAGACCTGACAGTCCCTGCCGCACCCGCGCGCCAGTCGGTTTGCGTGGCCTGACGTGCATGCTATGAGGCCCGCCAGAACAGGCTCAACCGGCAGGACTCCGGCATGTCAAACACCCGTATCGAAACCGATACCTTCGGCCCGATAGAGGTCGATGCCACCCGCTACTGGGGTGCTCAGGCGCAGCGCTCGCTCGACAACTTCAGGATCGGCTGGGAAAAGCAGCCACTGCCGATCGTGCGTGCCCTTGGCATCGTCAAGCGCGCGGCGGCCGAGGTCAACATGAAGCTCGGCAAGCTCGATCCGAAGATCGGCGAGGCGATCGTCGCCGCCGCCCAGGAGGTGATCGACGGCAAGCTTGACGACCATTTCCCGCTGGTGGTCTGGCAGACCGGCTCCGGCACCCAGTCGAACATGAACGCCAACGAGGTGATCGCCAACCGCGCCATCGAGATCCTTGGCGGCAAGCTCGGCTCCAAGACGCCGGTCCATCCGAACGACCACGTCAACATGAGCCAGTCGTCGAACGACACCTATCCGACGGCCATGCACGTGGCCTCAGCCGAGGAGATCGTCAACCGGCTGCTGCCGGCGCTGCGGCATCTGCATGCCGCGCTCGACGCCAAGGCCAAGGCATGGGCGGACATCGTCAAGATCGGCCGCACGCATACCCAGGATGCGACCCCGCTCACCCTCGGTCAGGAATTCAGCGGCTACGCACAGCAGGTCGCGAACGGCATCGCCCGCATCGAGCTGACACTGCCGGGCCTGATGGAACTCGCCCAGGGCGGCACGGCCGTCGGCACCGGCCTCAACGCTCCTGTCGGATTCGACGTGGCGGTTGCCGAGCGGATCGCGGAGATCACCGGCCTTCCCTTCACCACGGCACCAAACAAGTTCGAGGCCCTCGCCGCCCACGACGCCATGGTGTTCGCGCATGGCGCCATCAACACCCTCGCCGCGGCGCTCTTCAAGATCGCCAACGACATCCGCCTGATGGGATCCGGACCCCGCTCCGGTCTCGGCGAACTGGCGCTGCCGGAGAACGAGCCGGGATCCTCGATCATGCCGGGCAAGGTCAACCCGACCCAGTGCGAGGCGATGACCCAGGTGTGCGTTCAGGTGTTCGGCAACCACGCCGCCATCACCTTTGCCGACAGCCAGGGCCATTTCGAGCTGAATGTGTTCAATCCCGTCATGGCCTACAACATGCTCCAGTCGATCCGGCTGATCGCCGACGCGTCGATCTCCTTCACCGACAACTGCATCGTCGGCATCGAGCCGCGCCTCGACAATATCAAGGCAGGGGTCGAGCGCTCGCTGATGCTTGTCACAGCGCTCGCCCCGAAGATCGGTTACGATGCGGCCGCCAAGATCGCCAAGGCCGCCCACGTCAAGGGCACCACCCTGCGCGAAGAGGCCGTAGGCGGCGGCTATGTCACCGAGGCCGAATTCGACGAGATCGTGCGGCCGGAGAAGATGACACGGCCGGGGTGAGGATCCTCGCCATGTCGGCCGGATGCCTGCATCGCATCGCCGCGCCCGCTCGCCGTTCCCACCGCGGCTGACAGTCCATCGCCATGCCGGAGATCGTCAACCTCAACCGCGTCCGCAAGCAGAAGGCCCGCGCCGGGCGCAAGGCGGAAGCAGCCGCGAATCGTGTCCGCTTCGGACGTACCAAGGCCGAGCGGGCCGCTGCCAGAGCCGCCGAGGACAAGGCCGGGCGCGACCTTGCCGGTCATCGCCTTGGTGCGGATGACCCCGACACGGACCGGGGCCGGTGAGCGCGGGCCAGCGCAAGCGCTCGATCACCATCGCCGGCCACCGGACCAGCATCTCGCTGGAGGGCGCGTTCTGGGAGGCCCTTGGCGAGATTGCCGGGGAGCGCGGAGTGCCGATAGCCACCGTCGTCGCCGAGATCGACCGCGCCCGTGCCGGCATCGGCCTGTCGTCAGCGATCCGGCTGCATGTGCTCGATCATTACCGTCGCCGCGCGCGGCGGGCGGCCGGTCTGCCGGGCTAGCGGAACGTCCGCTGGCCCTCATCGCCCGACACCGTCGGGCGCGGATCGGTCGGCAAGACGACCTGCGAGTCGCCGCGAGTCTGGCCGGCGCGGACCGGAGCAAGCGGTACGACGGGCGCCGGCGTGATGACGATCGGCTGACCGATCGGCGGCAGATCCGTCGGCGACTGCTCGTCCGTCGTGACGGGCCCGGAGGTGGACGGCAGCCCATCTGAGGCCGACGAACCGGGGGGCGGCGAGTCAGCGGGCGGCAGTTCCCTCAGGATCTCCTCGATCCGACGCGTGAACTCGCTGTTGTCGAGCTGCGTCCCCGCAGCCTGAGGCAGCTCATCCGCCGGCTGCGTCTCCTCGGCGCTCGGTTCGGGCGCCGGTTCCTCCGACTGGGAGCGCCGGTCGCGCTGCTCGGCTTGACGCCGCTGCTCCTCCTCGGCCTGAAGGCGACGCGCCTCCTCCTCGCTCTGCCGCGCCGCTTCCTCCGCACGGCGCTGCGCCTCCTCGGCGGCCTCGCGCTCGCGCCGAACGCGCTCCTGGCCCTGGCGGATCAGTTCGCGGCCCAGTCGCTGGCGCTCCAGGATCTCCGCCTGCAGCGCCTCGAGCCGTTCGACCTCCTGCTCGAAGGCACGGACGGTGAGATAGCCGAGTAGCGGATTGACGTCGATCAGCCGCTGCGGATGCGCCAGCGGGCCGGCAAACACCACACCGACCTCGCGGACGCGGCTGTCCCCGCCGTCTGCCTCGAGCCTGAGGGTCCATTCGGAATCGATGGCCAGTTCGCCGAGGTCGATGGTCGCCGAAGCGAAGCTCGACAAGGCCTCCGACCGGATGCGGACATTGTTCGCCCTCAGCACCCCCGAAGAGATCGAGAAGGCACCTTCGATCGACTCGAAGGCAAGACTCCCTGCGTCCAAATGGCCGGCGAACACGTCGCCGACCCGTTCCTCGGTCAGCTCCAGCCCGGCATCGGCAGCGCTGATGATGAGGTCGAAGGCCGCCGGGTTCATCCGCCGCAGCACACCGTTCGTGACGCCGAACGAACCCGTACCGCTCAACGCCGAGACGAGGGCCAGCGGGCTGCGGCCGGCCCCCTCGAACGCGGCACCGAACGAGAGCGCGCCGGTGGCGACCGGCCTGCGGCCGTCGCTCCAGACGAATTCCTCGAGCCGCGCGTTCGACAGCTCGACACGGCCGGAGGCGGTGATGGTACCGTCGAGCTCGATGAGATCGAGGCTCGCCTGCAGCCGACCACCGAACAGGTTGCCGACGATATTGTCGACCGAGAACCGCACCGCATCGAAGCCGACCTCGAGCCGGGCGTCGGTCAGCCGCGCCCCCGGGAACAGCGTCGCTACCGGGGTTGCGACCGACACGCGGCCCCGCCAGCCAGGGCGGGCGGTCGCCTCGAACGGCGCCTCAGGCCAGGCCGCTTCGATGCCGGGACGGCCGATCTCCCGACCGGCCTCACCAACCGCAAGACCAAGCAGCCAGGGAAGATCGAGGCGATTTGTCTGCAGCTCGCCGTCGAGAACCCACATGCCGGCGCCCGCATCGAGGCTGATCCGACCCGCGGCGGTCACGCCGTCTGCGGCAAGTTCGAGCCCCGATACCGACCAGATGTCGTCGGTTGCCGACAGGCCAGCCGTGATCTGCAAAGGTTGCGCCGGCGGCGCGGACAGGTCGAGCCCGATCATGCGCAACAGCCGGCCGGGATCGCTCACCTGCCCGGCGATCTTGCCGGTGATTTCGCGCCCGCCCCGCTGCGGCCAGCGGCCGCTTCCGACGAATGTGCCGTCGATGCCGATCCCCGCGGCTTCCAGATCGAAGGAAATCGACGCCTCCGGCCTTCCCTCGGCGCGAATGGCGATCCTGCCCGGCTGCTGGCCAGGGGTGGGTTCCAGTCCGACCTGGGCGGCCAACCGCGCTCCATCGGGATTGCGTGCCTGTGCATCAAGCGAGACAGCGGCAGCATGAAAGGCCTCGACCGCCCCCTCGAAGCTCGCCTCGGCACGGATGTCGGTGCCGCCCGTGACCCCGGTCAGATCCAGACGTATGCGGCTGCCATCGGCGGTTCTGACCGCATGCACATTCGCCTCCAGCCGGGCCGGCACCAGCTCGGCCCCGCGCGCCGACAGCCAGTCGCCGCTGGCACGATAGCCGAGCGCACTCAGGAGCCGCGCCACCCCGTCGAGCGCCTCCGCCGAGGCCGCAAGGGTCAGGGAGCCATCGGGCGTCTTGGCAAAGGACCTGACCGCGCCGCTGCCCTCGACCCGGGCACCGCCGATGTCGCCAACCGTCAGACGGTGAATCGTCAGGTCGCCGTCGGCGATCGCCAGCTCCGCCACGACTCCGCTTGCCTCCACGTCGCCGAGCGCAAGCGCATCGGCAGCAAGCTCGATATCGACGTCGATCCCCTCGACGGTGGCCGCCGCAGCACCCAGCAGCCGCGAGCGGTCCGGACCGCCCGTACCCGACGACACGGCGAGCGCCAGACGGTCGGCCGTCAGCTGCGCCGACAGCCGTCCGCGCGTCGTTTCCGTGCGCGGCCAGAAGCCGACTGCCCCCTGCAGCCGGGTATCGGCGGTTGCGATGTCGATCGATTCGGCGACGATCCTGCCGTCGCCCAGCATGACCCGCGCCGAGGCCGTCAGGCGGGCCCCTGAAAGGTGCACTGCGGGCAGTCGGAGGTTCGGGCCGAGCAGCCAGTCGCCGAACATCGGGGCCTGCGCCGCGTTCACCCGGATCGCGCCGTCGAAGCGCGGTGAACCGCTGTCGAAGATCACCCGGCCCGCCATCGACACGTCCGTTCCGCCAGGCGCAGCCGCAACCGCTCGTTCAATTGCCAGGCCGCCGCCATCGGCGGCGAGATCGACCGACAGCGCCTCCACCAGCCCGCCCGACAACACGACGGACTCGATGTCGATCGCCGCGTGTCCGGGGATCGGCAACAGCTCCGGCTCGAGCGCCGCGCCGATGCGGCGCACCACCTCGACGAGGTCGACCGGCTGTTCGGCACCGCTGCCGAGCAGTCGGTCGAGATCCAGCTGCCGGGCCGACAGCACCGCGTCGAACCGCGGCCGGGCGCCAAGATCGATGTTCACGGCGCCCGCGAATGTGACGCTGCCGACCTCCGGTCCGATCCTGAGGCTCCCCTTGTCGACGACGACATGCTCCGGCGATGCCGACACCTGGCCGTCGATCCGCCACGGCAGCGCGCCGTCGTCGGTTTCCAGACGTTCGAGCACAGCCATGCCGGTGAAGGTCGGTACCGCCTCGGGATCGCGCACCAGGGTACCGTCGAGCTCCAAGCCGAGCGGCGCATCCGCGGGCAGCAGCGACAGTTTCATGCGGATACCGCCGCGCTCCTCCTGCAGCCGGCCGGTCGCCAGCCGAAGCGTCAAGCGGCGGCCATCGGCGAAGAGGCCTCCCTCGGCGCGGAATGGTCCGATCAGCGAGGTCGCGGAGCCGCCGAGATTGATACCGGTCAGATGGATGGTTCTGCCGGCCTGGTCGTCGTCGACATCGAGCGCGCCGTCAACGATCTCGAAGCGGTCGATGCGAACCCGCTCCGGGGCGAAGGGCACCGACGGACCGGTGTCGTTGCTCCAGACCAATCTGCCGCTCGCGTCGAGGCCGACCACCGCGAAGGGGCGACGAACCGTCATCCCGGTGATCAGCAGCTCGCCGCTGAGCAGCGGCGTCAGGGCCGCATGGATCTCGACCGACTCGGCCCCCTCACCGCCACCGGCGTCGCCGATGCGCACATCGGTTGCCGCAAGGCGCGGGAACGGCACGAGCCGCACGTCAAGTTCACCGGCGAACACCACCTTGCGACCGATGATCTCGCTCGCACGCGCCTCGAAGTAGCCGCGGTAAGACGACCAGTCGATGAAGAACGGCGCCGCGAACGCCGCAACCAGGGCCAGCGCGATGGCGATACCAATGGACAGGAGGATCGAGTTCACCGCCCGCGCCCTCGCCGCCAGCGGCATCCTCTCCGGATGCCGGCTGCCGGCCCGTTGTTTAGCCCTGCCCCGTGATCCTTGTCAGATACGGACAATTTTCCCCGGGTTCATGATGTTCTTGGGGTCGAGCGCACGCTTGATCGCCCGCATCACCTCGACCGCCGCGCCGAGTTCGGCATCGAGATACTTCATCTTCCCCTGCCCCACCCCGTGCTCACCGGTGCAGGTCCCGTCCATGGCGATGGCTCGCTCGACGAGGCGGGTCATGAACTCCTCGACCCGGGCGATATCGGCCGGATCACTCATGTCGACGAGCACCGAGGTGTGGAAGTTGCCGTCGCCGACGTGGCCGACGATCGGCGCCAGCATCCCGAGCCGCTCGATGTCGGCCTTGGTCTCGAGGATGCATTCGGCCAGGCGGGAAATCGGCACGCAAACATCCGTCGCGAAGGTCTCCAGCCCGGGACGCAGGCCGCGGCAGGCCCAGTAGGCGTCGTGACGCGCCTGCCACAGCGCGGTCCGCTCCTCGGCATTCTGAGTCCACTCGAACGGTCCGCCGCCGAATTCGGCGGCGATCTCGCCGAAGCGTTGCGACTGCTCGGCGACGCCAGCCTCGGAGCCGTGGAACTCGACGAACAGCGTCGGCGTCTCGGCCAGCGACAGCCGCGAATAGGCATTGGAGGCGCGGACCTGCACCTCGTCGAGGAGTTCGATACGGGCAACCGGAATTCCCGACTGGATGGTCGCGATCACCGCGTTGCAGGCCCCCTCCAGCGTCGTGAAGGGGCAGACGCCGCCCGCGATCGCCTCGGGAATGCCGTGCAGCCTGAGCGTGATCTCGGTGGCGATGCCGAGCGTCCCCTCCGAACCGACGAGCAGGCGGGTAAGATCATAGCCCGCCGACGATTTCTTCGCCCGCCGCGCAGTGCGGATGATGGTGCCGTCCGCCATCACCGCCGTCAGCGACAGCACCGCATCCTTCATCGTGCCGTAGCGAACCGCGTTGGTGCCGGAGGCGCGGGTCGCCGTCATGCCGCCGATGCTGGCGTCCGCCCCGGGGTCGATCGGGAAGAACAGGCCGGAGGCGCGCAGTTCCGTGTTGAGCTGCTTGCGGGTGACGCCCGCCTGCACCGTGCAGTCGAGATCCTCCGCGTTCACCTGCAGGACCCGGTTCATCCGGCTCATGTCCACACAGATCCCGCCGAACGGCGCGTTGACCTGCCCCTCCAGCGAGGTTCCGGTGCCGAACGCGATCACCGGGACGTCGTGACCGGCGCAGACGCGCACGATATCGGCGACTTCCTCCGTCGTCTCGGCAAAGACCACGGCATCCGGCGGTTGGTTGGGATGCCAGGTCGTGGTGTTGCCGTGCTGCGCGCGTACCGCCTGCGCCATCGACAGTCGCTCGCCGAAGCGTCCCTGCAGCGCCTCGATCGCGGCACGGACATCGCCGACGGCTCTGACGTTCGACTGCGCGGTAACAGGCATCGCAGGGAATCCTTCCAACACGTCCGGATTTCGGTAGATTTGCTCTCACACTAGCAGAAACACCAAGGACGCCAAATCACCATGCGACCGTGCGACATGCTGCAGCGGGCATCAGGCAAGCGGACTTCATGATGACTCTCCCCGGCACCGACCCGATCCCGGCCCCGGTCGTGACGCGGCGCATGGCGATTGAGCCCGGCTGGATCGACTACAACGGCCATCTCAACATGGCCTACTATCATGTCCTGTTCGATCGTGGCCTCGACGAGGCCTTCCTGCTGTTCGGCCTCGGCCCGGACTATGCCGCGACGCAGAACGCCTCGTTCTTCACCCTCGAGGCGCATGTCTGCTACCTGCGCGAGCTCAGGCTCGAGGATCCGGTGCAGCTGCGGTTCCGGCTGCTCGATCATGACGCCAAGCGGGCCCACATCTTCATGGAGATGGTACAGGCCGACATGGGGTGGTTGGCTGCGACTCTGGAGATGATGTCGATACATGTCGACCTGGCGACCAAACGCTCCAGCCCATGGCCGGCTGCGGTGGCCGAGCGGATGGCGGCGATGCGGGCGGCGCATGCGATGCTGCCGCACCCTGAACAGGCGGGCAGCACGATCGGCATCCGCAGGGGTTGATTGCCGCAGGCGTTGGTCGCCACCTGGCCGACCGTCCGTCAGGCAAGCCCGGTGTGCTGCCGCGCGTCGATCGTCGGCCGCCGGAGCCCGGCACGGTCCAGGGTCCGGTCGAGAAGCTGTTCGTAGATCGGCTTGCCGCCGAGCCATTCCGCCGTGACATGGGCGATGCCGCAGGTGATCAGCAGCGGCAGCGCCACCTCGTAGGCGCCGGTCAGTTCCAGCACCAGCACGACGCCGACCAGCGGCGCCCGCACCGAGGCGGTGAACAACCCACCCATCGCCGCAACCGCGAAGGCAACGGGCAGTGCGGGGTCCGGCACGAGCGCGGTCAGGAAGACGCCGACCGCAAGCCCGGTCGCCGCCGCAAGCGTCAGCAGCGGCGCGAAGATGCCACCCGGAACGCCTGCGACGTAGCTCGCCACCGACATCACCAGCCGGATCGCCACCAGCAGGAGCAGCAGCAGCGGCCCGTTGGTCTCCGTGACCAGCCGACGGATCAGCGCCTCGTTGCCACCGGTGGCTTCCGGCAGCACGATCAGCAGTACGCCGACCAGCAGCCCCACCGCGACTGGCACCGCGTATCGGACGCGCCGGTCGGCCAGATCGACGAGTTCGAGGCCGTGCAGGATCATGCGGTTGAAGAGCACGCCGAGCCCGCCGATGACAGTTCCGAGCACCGGGAACGCTGCCAGTGCCCATAGCGGCACCCGGCTGGTCTCGACGGCGAGGTTCGGCCCGACACCGCCAATCCGCTCGGTGATCACCGCCGACAGCACGGAGGCGACAATCACACCGCCAAATGTCCTGAACGTGTAGGGAAACTGCCGCCGCGTCTCCTCGATGACGAACAGGACGGCAGCGATCGGCGCGTTGAAGGCAGCGGCAAGTCCGGCCGCAGCACCCGCAGCGATCAGCCCGCGGCGCTCGCGCAGCGCGACACGGCCCCAGTCGGCCAGCGCGCCGCCGAGGCTCGCGCCCATGTGGATGGTCGGCCCCTCGCGGCCGAGCACCAGGCCGGACGACAGCGACAGGATGCCGGCGAAGAACTTGACCGGCAGCACACGGCGCCAGCGCAGCGGCCTCAGCCCGTCGAGCGTGCCCTCGACCTCCTGCACGCCGCTGCCGGAGGCTTCCGGCGCGAACCGTCCGACGATGACGGCGGAGGCCAGCGCCATCGCCGCCGCGACCAGCGCGGCCACGACCACCGCCGCGACACCCCGTCCGAGTTGCGCCTGCAACCAGACCGGCCAGGCCAGCAGCGCGTCCACGATGAGATGGAAGACCGTGCCGATGGTGCCGGTGGCGATCCCGACGCCCGCTGCCAGCGCGAAGAAGGCTGTATCGGCCCGTCGGTCCGGGTATGGTCGTTCCGCCGAATCCGGCACGTTATGCCCCCCCGTGGGCCGCCCGGATCACCCTTCCCCGCCCTGCCGCCGGCCGCCACTGCCGGATGGCGCGGACAACCGCCGAACTCTAACCAAATCGCCAGGCCGGCAATTACCCCGTTGACGGAGCAGCACGTTCGCCGTCCGCGCCACGGCTGCCGGCGCTGAGGCCGTCGCGCGCGTCGTCGTCCGGGATCCACTCGACAGGCCGTTCACCATTGCGATGCTAGCCTGTGGGCGATTCCCTCGCATTTGCAACAGGCTTCCCCACATAAGTTGGGGTACACACGGGCGCGCGGCTCCCCTATGGTCCGCGCGCCCTTTCCGTTCAGGCCGAGGACATGACCGAGACGCTCGACACCGCAACCGCGCCGGCCGCCGCCCGCAGACCGGACCGGCAGGCTGCCTACCGCAGCCGCCGCACCTTCGCGATCATCTCGCATCCGGACGCCGGCAAGACGACCCTGACCGAGAAGCTGCTGTTGGCCTCCGGCGCCATCCGCATGGCCGGCCATGTGCGCGCCCGCGGCGAGCAGCGCCGCACCCGCTCGGACTGGATGGAAATCGAGCAGAAGCGCGGCATCTCCGTCACTTCGTCGGTGATGACCTTCGAGCGCGACGGGTTGACCTTCAACCTGCTCGACACGCCCGGTCACGCGGACTTCTCGGAGGACACCTATCGCACGCTCACCGCGGTCGATTCCGCGATCATGGTTATCGACGTCGCCAAGGGCATCGAGAGCCAGACGCTGAAGCTGTTCGAGGTCTGTCGGCTGCGCGACATTCCGATCATCACCTTCGTCAACAAGGTGGACCGGGAGGGCCGCGACCCGCTCGAATTGCTCGACGAGATCGCCTCGACTCTGGCCCTCGACGTTGCACCCGTCCTGTGGCCGCTCGGCATGGGCGTCGACTTCAAGGGCTGTATCGACCTTGCTGCCCACCGCCTGATCGGCAGCAACGGCGCGCCGGGCCGCCCGATTTCCGCCGATATCGATGCCCTGTCGCGCGACACCGAGCTGATGGCCGACCCGAATGCCGCCCGCTCTGTCGAGGAGCTGCAGCTGGCTGCTGCCGCGCTGCCGCGATTCGATATCGACGCCTATCGGGCAGGTCACATGACGCCGATCCTGTTCGGCTCGGCATTGAAGGGCATCGGCGTCGCCGAACTGCTGCGCGCCGTCGCCGAGTGGGCGCCGCCGCCGGCACCGCAGCCCGCAAAGCCGGAGCCGGTCGCGCCCGGCGATCCCGACGTCACCGGTTTCGTGTTCAAGGTCCAGGCCAATATGGACCGGAACCACCGCGACCGCGTCGCCTTCGTGCGGCTGTGCTCGGGCATCTTCGCGCGCGGCATGAAGCTGAGAAATGTGCGCGCCGGGCGCGATCTCGCCATTTCGAATCCGATGTTCTTCTTCGCCCAGGACCGCGAGACCGTCGACGAGGCGGTGGCCGGCGACGTCATCGGCATCCCCAACCATGGCACGCTGAGCGTCGGCGACACGCTGACCTCGGGCCGCGAGGTGCGCTTCACCGGCATTCCCAACTTTGCCCCGGAGATCATCCGCCGCGTCCGCCTGTCCGACGCCATCAAGGCCAAGCAGCTTTCCAAGGCACTCGGCGATCTCGCCGAGGAGGGCGTAACCCAGGTGTTCCGCCCGATGATCGGCGCAGACTGGATCGTCGGTGTTGTCGGCCCGCTGCAACTCGATGTGCTCGGCACCCGCATCGAGGCCGAATACGGGGTGCCGGTGGGCTTCGAGCCGATCGGGTACGACACCGCCCGTTGGGTGGCAAGCGCGGATCCGGCGGAACTGAAGAGGTTCATCGCGCTCAACCGCGCCAACATGGGCGAGGACCGCTACGGCGATCCGGTGTTCTTCGCCGCCAGCGCCTGGGCGCTGCAACGCGCCGAGAAGAACGCCCCCGCCATCCGCTTCCTCGCCACCCGCGAGATGGGCTGACGCCGGCCGTCCCCACCCGGCCGGGTCATCGCAGACGTCACCGGCGCAGGACGGAAGCGGCGAACCGGGCGAACACGGAGAGACTCCGCGGTCCCGCAGGTGCCCAGGCATTCCGGCCCCGACCAGGCGTCATTCCGGATGCCCGCAGGTCGATGGCAGATCGGAAGGAAACGCCGGCCGCACTGAGCAATCCCGATGCTCAGCGGCAGTACCGGTAGCTGTTGCCGGCATTGTGCCGCGCCAGATCGATGTGGAAATGATCCCGGTGCGCGGCATCGGCGTTCGGACCGAGGACGGTCGTGAACATGCCGCATGCGCCCTTGTGCACCTCGCGCAGGAAGGCACGCGCCGCCGGATCGCTGCCGTTCCAGTCGTTGAGCACGCTGATCGTGCGTCCGTCCGACAGGGTGAACGAGCCGATGTCCAGCGCGTTGCCGAAGGCATGCTCGGACATCTTGGCGCCGAACTTGTGATTGCGGGTACGGCAGACATACGATCCCATGTTGCTGATGCCGGTCACATAGGCGCCGAGGTAGCGGACAGCCGCCGGCTGCACGCTGTGATACATCCAGCCGTCCACGGCATGGGTCATCGGACATGTCAGTATGGCTGGCGTGGAGAAGCCGACATAGCCACGCAGCGCCGCCGAAACCCTGATCGGTTGCCAGACCCCGCAAACCCCGCGATCGTTGATCCGCGACATCGGCTCGGCGTAGCTGGTACGCCGGATCGGCGTCTTGGCCATGCAGATCGCCTCGAAATCCTTGCGCCACGCCTGCTCGCGGTAGGCATAGCGCGAGCTGGTGCAGCCAGCGAAGACGAACAGGATCGTCGCAAGGACGACTGTGAGGGAGATGCGCGCCATGACGGCCGCATCATTCGACTTCGAGACAAATGCGACGTTAAGCGGAAGGGTAAATGTTCGGTTGACGCGCTCAGCCGGGGCGCGCCTGTCCCGCCGCGCCGGCGAACAGGCCGGTCGGCCGCAACACGAGCAGGAAGGTGAGCACGGCGAACACCGCCACGTCGCGGAAATCTCCGGGAAACCAGGCAGACCAGAAGGATTCGAACACGCCGAGCAGCAGCGCCCCGGCGAAGGCCCCGCGCACCGATTCGAGCCCGCCGAGGATCGCCACGAACAGCGCCTTGGTGCCGATCATGAAGCCCATGTAGAAGCTTGCGCTGCCGTAGTAGAGCCCGATCAGCGCACCCGCCGCACCCGCATAGGCCGACGACAGCAGCATCGTCGTCGCGAAGACGCGGCCGGCATCGACACCGAGCAGTTCCGCCATCCTGAGATCCTGCGCGCAGGCCCGCCACAGCCGCCCGAAGCGCCTGCGGTCGATCAGCCAGACCAGCGCCGCCGCCAGAGTCACGCAAAGCCCGAACACTGCCGCCTGCATGAACGTCACCTGCACCAGGAAGCCGGGCGCCTCGATGCTGAAGAGCGGCCGGACGAGCAGCGGCCTGATCCAGAGTTCGCGGCTTCCCGCGGCAAGCCGCATCGCCTCCTCCAGCATGATCGCAAGCCCGATGGTGGCAACCAGCATCGCCAGCGGCGGATGCCGGAGAAGCGGCCGTGCGACGAGGCGCCCGGCGACCGCTCCGGTCAATCCGGTCGACAGGACCGCGATCCCGCCGACGGCGAGGATCAGCACGCCGGTCGGCAGTCCGCTGCGCCCGATGAGGCCGCCCAGGCCACCGACCATCAGATAGCCGGCCCACATTGCCAACGCGCCGAAGGCCAGATTGAAGCGGCCGGTCATGCCGTGGAACAGCACGTAGGCGACCGCCACGAGCGCATAGAATGCGCTGACCTGAAGCGCGTTCAGGGTCTGCTGCAGCAGATAGGCCGCCTCCGCCGCACTCATCTCGGCACCTGCCCCCTGCGCCGCCCCTTGCGGCAACCATGCCGGGTATCGTATCTAACTATCAAAGTGGAAGACAATAGTTATATCATCATGCCATTTCCCTGGACCCGACGCCAGTTCGTCGGCGGCGCGCTGTGCCTGGATTTCACCAACACCGTCTACTATGCGGACGATCCCGCCCGACGCGGCGACAGGCTGCACTCCGGCGAGGATCTCGCCGATTGGCTCCGTGCGGCCTGTCGCTTCGGCACCGCCGGCGCCTATCATCCGATGCTGGAACTGACGGGCGACGCCTTCGATGCGGCCGCATTCGCCGATCTGCTGGTGCTGCGGCAAGCGGTCGACGACATGTTCCGATCCTGCGTCGCAGGGCGATCGCCGCCCCCTCTCTCCCTGCGCTTCATCCTCTATGCACTCGGCAGCACGATGTCCGCCGTCGAGATCGTCGCGACTGGCGATGGCTTCGCCCCTGCCACCGCCAGGTCTGTGGCAGCGTCGGCGGCGACCGCCCGCGCGGCGATCGCGCACTCGGCCCTGTCGCTCGCGCTATCGCCCGCCATCCGTCGCATCAAGCGCTGTCCCGCCTGCCACTGGCTGTTCGTCGATCGCTCGCGCAACACGAGTCGGGTCTGGTGCGACATGCTCACCTGCGGCAACCGGGCCAAGGCACGACGGCACCATCAGGTCCGCGCATCCAACCAGGATAACCACCATGACCAGTGACATCGGTTCATTCCTTCATCGGCTGGCCATGCTCGTCGCCCTCGTTGCGCTGCTGGCCCCTGCCGGCTGCGGCGACAGCGACGATGGCCCCTATGTCGAGATCGTCGGTGGCGGCTTCGTGTTCAACTACCGCATCGCCGAGGTCTTCTACGGCGTGACTGTGGTGGCGCACCGGCCGTTGCCGCCCGGTGCCGAACTCACCGCCGAATTCGAGAATCCCGCCGGCGGGTCGCCGATCCGCGTCAGCCGTCAGGCCCGCGACAACCAGACCCGCTTCTCGCTCGACTCCGGACCGTTGCAGGGAGTGATGGCAGATCGGGACTATACCGTGGTCGTGACCCTGAGTGTCCCGTCGGGCGAGGTGCTGGAGACCCATACACGGGTGATCCGATCGAAGCTCGACCAGTCCGTGCTGCCAGAGCGCCCCCTGACCATCGGTCCCGGCTACACGCCCAATCCCGAAAACGCCGATGTGCGCGGCGAATAGCCGGAGCCTTGCTCGCGCCTACTGGCAGAAGGTCGTGCGCCCGTCGGCGCCGCGCCGCTGCAGGTCAAGATGCAGATGATCCTGGTGAAAGGCGTCGGCTTCGGGGCCGAGCACCGTCGTGAACGGACCGCATGCGGCTGCGTGGACACGCCTGAGGAACTCGCCTTCAGGCCCGTCGCCGGTCCAGTCGGATCCGACCGCGACAATCCGCCCGTCCGCAAGCTCGAAGGCGGAGATGTCGATCGCGTTGGCGAGCCCGTGCTCGCTCGGGCGGGTGTCCGGCTCGCCGTTGCGCGTGCGGCAGACATACGACCCGGCGACATGCAACGTCGCAAGAGACGCATCCAGTAGCTCGACGGCGGCCGGTTCGACGACCCGTTCGACGAATTCGTCGAGCCGCTCCGCGATGGCGCAGTTGACCACCGCTTCGGGCTCCAGCCGCACCGACCGGCTCGAGCCGACGAACGATATTGCATAGATCGCCGGCACCGGACAGGCGCTGTCGCGAACGGGCGGCAACGGACGCCCGGACACGCGCGCCTCCTCGATCGCCGGACAGGCGGGCGAAAGCCCCTCCCCGAGGTCCTCCAGCGGTGGCGGCTGCGACGGCTCGTCCTCGCCGGCGGTATGATCGGGCGGCTCGGACGGACCCGCCGAAGCGGGCGCCTCCGCTGCCTTGGCGCCGTCGGCTGGCGTGGCATCGGCTGCCGGCGCGTCGGGGGACCCCGCCGTCCCGGAAACCGCGTCCCGCGAACCTCCGGCATCCGACCCGGAGTCGGCCGGCGCGACGCCGGGCGTGTCGGTCGGACTCGGTCCATCGCCGGTGCCGGCGGGGCGTTCTGCGGGCAGGGGCACGCTGCCCGGCCGCGCTTGCGGCAATGGTGGCCCGCCTGCGGGCGCGCGGTCCGTGTCGCGGTCAGGACGCGGTTGCGGCAGCGGCGGCGCGGTGTCGGACTGAGCCAGCCGCACATCGCCGAAGGTCGGCCGCTCCGGCGGCAGCGGCACATCGGCCTCGCTGCCGGCGACCTCGAGCGGCAATACCAGGGCCAGGATCACTCCCGCGACACGCGCGCGCATGGCCGTCCGTCCGCGCCTGATTCGCCAGAGCGGACCATCGTGCGCCGGGCTCGAAGATTCGCTCCAACTCTCTGTTTCGTCACACTTCCTGACGGAGAACCGGTTTCCTCGTCTCCGGGAATTGCTCCTTCCGGGGCAATAGCATGGCCCAGGTCATGCACAGCTTCCACCCTGAAAAGCCTGGATTGCTGCAGTGCAATGACGAATCCTTTTCGTCTACCTCTCCGATCGGGTTACAGTCTTGTAACAACGACAGGCGGAGACGCACGACGATGATGGCCTTCATCAGGCGCGCCGAATTTCTCGCCACCTGTGCGGTATTCGTATTCGTCGCGGCGATCGTGGTCGGCGCTTTCTGACGGGTACGCAGATGGGTCGCACGCCTTGCCGAGGCAGGGAAGGCGCCGGGTTCGCCGTGCGCTCGTCCTTCCCCGGGCCGTCTGGCGGCTGAGCGTCGCGGAGTTGCCCTGACCGCTTGAGCAGATCTGACTGCTTGGGCAGATCACTGACCGTCCGGCCTGCCAGTCGCGGCTGCTGCTGCCGACATCACGTCCGCCGCGTCCGCGTCGCCGGGCATCCTGCACCAGGCTGCGCGCGCAGCGAAGGATCCATCGGCTGAACCTGTCGCCGGCGGCTCAGGCGGCCCGAGCCGCCGGCAGATAAGCCAGTACCGGCGCCAGCCACCGCTCCGCCTGCTCCACGCTCCAGCCCTTGCGCGCCGCATAGTCTTCGACCTGATCGCGCTCGATCTTGCCGAGCCCGAAATACCGGCTCGCCGGATGCGAGAAGTAGATGCCGGCGACCGAAGAACCCGGCTGCATCGCGAAGGATTCCGTCAGCCGCACGCCGGCCGCCGCCTCGGCATCAAGCAGTGCAAACAGCGTCCCCTTTTCGGTATGGTCGGGCTGTGCGGGATAGCCGGGCGCCGGCCGGATGCCCCGGTAGGCCTCGGCAATCAGCTCTGCGTTGGTGAATGCCTCGTCCGGCGCATAGCCCCAGAACTCGCGGCGGACCCGTTCGTGCATGTGCTCGGCGAAGGCCTCGGCCAACCGGTCGGCGAGCGCCTGGAACAGGATCTTCGAATAGTCGTCGTTGGCCCGCTCGAATCGCGCCAACACCGCCGTCTCGTTGTGGCCCGCCGTCACCACGAAGCCGCCGACATGATCGGCAAGTCCGCTCGACAACGGCGCGACAAAATCGGCGAGCGCGAGATTGGCCCGCTCCGAGCCGCGCCGCGACATCTGCTGGCGCAGGGTGTGCAGCACCGCCCGCCGAGTCGTGCGCTGCTGATCCGCGAAGACCACGATATCGTCCCCGTCCGCATTGGCCGGCCAGAAGCCGATCACTGCACGCGCCTCGAGAAGCCTTTCCTCGACGATGCGTGCCAGCATCGCCTCGGCGTCGGCGAACAGCTGGCGGGCAGCTTCGCCCTGGCGGGGATCATCCAGAATCTCGGGATAGCGGCCGGTCAGCTCCCAGGTCTGGAAGAACGGCGTCCAGTCGATGTAGCGGGCGAGCGTGGCAAGATCATAGGAGGCGAACGCCCTGGTGCCGAGGAAGGTTGGAACCGGCGGCACGTAGCCGGTCCAGTCGAGCGCCAGCCGGTTGGCGCGGGCATCGGCAAGCGTCTGCCGCGCCTTGTTGTCCTGCGCCCGCGAGTGGCCCTCGGCGATCCGCGCATACTCCCTGCGCGTTTCCTCATAGACACGCAGGCGTTGCTCCTCCGACAGCAGGCTGGAAACGACGCCCACCGCGCGGCTCGCATCGGTCACATAGATTGCCTGTCCCTTGCGATAGTTCGGGTGGACCTTGACGGCGGTATGTACCTTGCTGGTCGTCGCCCCGCCGATCAGCAGCGGCAGGTCGAAGCCCTGACGCTCCATCTCGGCCGCAACATGGCACATCTCGTCGAGCGAGGGCGTGATCAGTCCCGACAGGCCGATGATGTCGGCCTTTTCGGCTCGCGCCGTCTCGAGGATCTTCTCGGCCGGCACCATCACGCCGAGATCGACGACCTCGTAGTTGTTGCACTGGAGGACAACGCCGACGATGTTCTTGCCGATGTCATGGACATCGCCCTTCACCGTCGCCATGACGATCTTGCCGGCGGCGGGACGGTCGGTGATGCCGAGCAGCCGCTTCTCCGCCTCCATGAACGGCTCGAGATAGGCGACCGCCTTCTTCATGACGCGGGCCGACTTCACCACTTGTGGCAGGAACATCTTGCCGGCGCCGAACAGGTCGCCGACCACGTTCATACCGGCCATCAGCGGGCCTTCGATCACATCGAGAGGCCGCTTCGCGGCCTTGCGCGCCTCCTCCACGTCCTCGTCGATGAAATCGGCGATCCCCGCAACGAGCGCATGTTCGATGCGCTTCTCCACTGGCCAGGATCGCCATTCGAGCGTCCTCGCCTCCCTTTCGGCGCCGCCCTGCTTGAAGCGCGCTGCGGCCTCAACCAGCCGCTCCGTCGCGTCCTCGCGGCGGTTCAGCACAACGTCCTCGCACAACTCCCGCAGTTCCGGGTCGATATCGTCATACACGGCCAGCTGGCCGGCATTCACGATCGACATGTCGAGTCCCGCGGCAATCGCGTGGTAGAGGAACACCGAATGCATTGCCTCGCGAACCGGCTCGTTGCCGCGGAACGAGAACGACAGGTTGGACAGCCCGCCTGACACGTGCGCATGCGGCAGATTGGCGCGGATCCAGCGCGTCGCCTCGATGAAGTCGACGCCGTAGTTGTTGTGCTCGGCGATCCCGGTCGCGACGGCGAACACATTAGGATCGATGATGATGTCCTCGGGCGGAAAGCCGGCCTTGTCGGTCAGCAACCGGTAGGAGCGTTCGGCGATCTCGATCTTGCGGGCCAGCGTGTCGGCCTGACCGGCCTCGTCGAAGGCCATCACCACCACCGCCGCGCCATAGCGCCGGACCTTGCGCGCCTGCTCCAGGAACGCGGCCTCGCCTTCCTTGAGCGAGATCGAATTCACCACCGGCTTGCCCTGCACGCACTTCAGCCCCGCCTCAATGACGCTCCACTTCGAGGAGTCGATCATCACCGGCACGCGGGCAATGTCCGGCTCTGCGGCGAGCAGATTGAGGAAGGTGACCATCGCCGCTTCAGAGTCGAGCAGACCCTCGTCCATGTTGACGTCGATGATCTGGGCACCGTTCTCCACCTGCTGGCGCGCGACATCGAGCGCTGCCGCGAAGTCGCCTTCCCTGATCAGCTTGCGGAAGCGCGCCGAGCCGGTGACGTTGGTGCGCTCGCCGATATTGACGAAGTTCGTCTCCTCGGTGAGCGTGAACGGCTCGAGCCCCGACAGCCGCATGTAGGTCTTCAGCGCCGGCACCTGCCGCGGTGGGAACCGCCGGACGGCCTCGGCGATATGCGCGATATGGTCAGGTGTCGTGCCGCAGCAGCCGCCGACGATGTTGACCAGCCCGGCCTCCGCGAACTCCGCGATATGCTGTGCGGTCTCGCACGGACCCTCGTCGTAGCCGCCGAAATGGTTGGGCAGGCCGGCGTTCGGATAGGCGCAGACCAAGGTGTCGGCGACCCGCGAGAGCTCGGCCAGATGCGGTCGCATCTCCTTGGCACCGAGCGCGCAGTTGAGACCGATCGACAGCGGCCGGGCGTGACGCAGCGAGTACCAGAACGCGGTCGGCGTCTGGCCCGACAGCGTCCGGCCGGACAGGTCGGTGATTGTGCCCGAGAGCATCACTGGCAGCCTGCGGCCAATCTCGTCGAAGACCGTCTCCAGTCCGTAGATCGCCGCCTTGGCGTTGAGGGTATCGAAGATCGTCTCGACCAGCAGGATGTCCGCACCACCCTCGATCAGCGCCCGTGCCGCTTCCGCGTAGGCGGCGGCCAGCTGGTCGAAGGTGACGGACCGGTAGCCCGGATCGGTGACGTCTGGCGAGATCGACGCGGTGCGGTTGGTCGGGCCGAGCGCCCCGGCCACGAAGCGCGGCCGCCCGTCGGCCTTCGATGCCTCGTCCGCCGCTGCGCGTGCCAGACGGGCGCCCTCGCGATTGAGGTCGGCGACGAGGCTTTCGGCGCCGTAGTCCGCCTGCGCGATCGCCGTCGATGAGAAGGTGTTGGTCGAAACGATGTCGGCGCCGGCTGCAAGATAGGCGTAGTGTATGTCGCGGATCGCCTCGGGTTGGGTCAGGTTGAGAATGTCGTTGTTGCCCTTGAGCGGGTGACCCCAGTTCTTCAGGCGCCGACCACGGTAGCCCTCTTCGTCGAGATCCAGGGACTGGATCTGCGTTCCCATGGCGCCGTCGAGCACCAGGATGCGCTCGGCGGCGAGCGCACGGATGCGCCGCTCGGTTTCGGACGGATACGCGGTCATGTGTCGGTCCTGCTGTGGGCAAGGTCAACGCTCAGGCAGCCGCCGAGGTCGTCAGCGCGGGTCGCAGCCCCAGCATGTGGCAGGCAGCGTAGACCAGTTCGGCGCGGTTGAGCGTATAGAAGTGAAAATCCGATACGCCGTTGTCGAGCAGGTCGAGGACCTGCTCGGCGACCACGCTCGCCGCCACCAGCAGGCGGGTTTCCGGATCCTGATCCAGTCCCTCGAAGCGGGCGGCGAAGCTTTCTGGGATATGGGTACCGCACCGCTCGGCGAAGCGCGCCGCCTGGGCAAAGTTGGAGATCGGCAGGATGCCGGGTACGACGGGGATGTCGATACCGCGCGCCGCCAGCCGGTCGCGGTAGCGGTAGAAATACGCGTTGTCGAAGAAGAACTGAGTGATCGCGCGGGTGGCGCCGGCGTCCACCTTCGCCGCCAGCACATCGATGTCAGTGTCGAAATCGGGCGATTCGGGATGCTTCTCCGGATAGGCCGACACCGAAATCTCGAAATTGCCGATCCGGCGGATGCCCTCGACAAGCTCGGCGGTGGTCTGGAAGCCGTGCGGGTGCGGACGATAACGGGCACCGACGCCCTCGGCCGGATCGCCGCGCAGCGCCACGATGTGGCGCACTCCGGCATCCCAGTACGCGTAGATCACCTCTTCGATTTCCTCGCGGCTCGCATCGACGCAGGTCAGGTGCGCGGCGGGACGCAGATCCGTCTCCCGCGCGATGCGGGCGACGATCTGGTGCGTCCGGTCGCGCGTCGACCCGCCGGCGCCATAGGTGACCGAGACGAAGTGCGGGCAGAGCGGCGCTAGCCGCTCGACCGCCTTCCACAGCGAAGCCTCCATCTCGGCGGTCTTCGGCGGAAAGAACTCGAAGGACACGGCAAGGTTCGGGCCGCCGCCAGGGCGCTTGCCACGGGTCGCTTCCATCACGCGGCCTCCTCTGAAATGGGTGTCTGACGCGCCCGGTGGCCCGTCTGCCGACCAAGCCAGATCGAAACAGTGAGCCGGTCGCCGGGCGCGTCGCTGTCGGGCGGCAGATCGACCTGCTCGAGCGGATCGACGCCGGCTGCACGCATCCAGGCATGGATCTGCTCCTGCGCGAAGCCAAGCCGGCGATGGGCATGCTGCTCGCGCAGGAACTCGAGTCCGTGCGGGGCGAAATCGACGATGATCAACCGGCCGCCGCGGCGGAGCAGCCGCGCGGCCTCGGCGATCGCCCGGGCCGGATCGTCGAGATAGTGCAGCACCTGGTGGAGGATCACTGCGTCCGCAACGCCGTTGTCGAGCGCCAGATTGTAGATGTCGCCGTGCCGCACCTGGCAGTTGGTCAGCCCCTTCTGCTCCAGCCGGTTGCGCGCATAGGCCAGCATGTCGTGCGACAGGTCGATGCCGATGCCGCGACCGACCTTCGGCCCCAGCATCTCCAGCATCCGGCCGGTGCCGGTGCCGAGATCGACGACGGTACCGAGCCGGGCATCGTTGAGCAGACGCGAGATCGCGGTCTCCACCTGCTGCTCCTCGACATGCAGCGAGCGCAGCCTGTCCCACTCACCGGCATGACGGCGGAAATAGGCGGCAGCGGCCTCGGCGTGCGCCCGGCGCACAGCCTCGAGCCGGGTGCGGTCGCGCACAAGCACCGGATCGGTACGATCGAGACGGTCGACGATGTCGCGGGCGATCTCGGCCACCGGCCCGTGCTCCGCCAGCCGGAAGAAGGCCGACGCACCCTCTGCGTTGCGGCGCAGCAGACCGGCCTCGACGAGCAGTTTCAGATGTCGGCTGAGGCGTGGCTGGCTCTGCCCGAGGATGTCGGTGAGGTCCTTCACGTTGCGCTCGCCCTCGGCCAGCAGCGCCAGGATGCGCAGCCGCGTCGGCTCGCCGGCGGCGCGCAGCGCAGAGAGAAGCTGATCGGACGAGATGGGCAGCATGTGTCGGCACTCATTATCCTGAGACGTTCATATAAAGATATCTTTATGAAGTCAATCGATACTGACAAACCGCCCGTCCTGGCCGGACTGACCGCCTGCAAAGGCGGCGCGGCCCGTGAAGTGAGCAGTCCGCCATGACGCGGCGAACGGCCTGATCGAAAACCCTGTCCTCACCCGGCAGCGATCACGGCGCGGCGGTCACGGTGCGGTAGTGTCGGAGGGGCGTCACGGCGCGGCTTGGATTGACGAACCCTCACCGAGACCGGCGAGGATCTCCATCCGCATGACAGCTCGCCGGTCGGATCAGGTCTGGGGGAAGGACAGGCATGACCGCCGGGATCGCCATCCCCTCCGCACCCGCGACCGCCACCCGACGCTCCGGGAAGTCGACGGCATTGCCGGGAAATCGATGCGCTTGATTCCTCTGTCACACCGGCCGCTGGAGCGCCGCGCGTTCGGCTTCGACCGCCTCCCGGCAGTGGCAGCCCTCGATGTGGTCGTTGACGAGCCCCATCGCCTGCATGAAGGCATAGATCGTTGTTGGCCCGACGAAGGTCCAGCCGCGCCGTTTCAGGTCCTTCGACAGCGCAGTCGATTCCGCGGTCGTCGTGATGGGCTTGAGGCTTGCCAGATCGAACCGCGCCGGGCGGCTGTCCGGCTGCGGCTCGTAGCGCCAGACGAAGGCCGCGAGCGACCCTTCCCGTTCGATCAGCTCGATCGCCCGCCGTGCGTTGTTGATGGTCGACTCGATCTTGCCGCGATGGCGCACGATGCCAGTGTCGGCGAGCAGCCTCACGACGTCCCGCTCGCCGAAGCGTGCGAGCTGTTCGACGTGGAAATTCGCAAAGGCCGCCCGGAAATTCTCCCGCTTCCTGAGGATCGTGAGCCAGGACAGCCCCGATTGAAACCCTTCGAGGCACAGCTTCTCGAACAGCGTCCGGTCGTCCGTCACCGGTCGGCCCCACTCGGTGTCGTGATAGGCTGCGTAGACCGGATCGGCGCCATGCCACCAGCACGACAGCCGCCCATCCTCGCGGCGCAGCAGCCCCTCGGCAATGGACTCGGACATGGCACTCCGAACCGTGTTGCGAACCGCCGACGACACTGCCTGCAAGCCGCCGGCCGATCAAGAACAAAAGCGGAACAATCGTCTATGCCGCCTGCGGCCGCCGCGCGAAGGCCAGCATGATGCCCGCGCCGATCAGCGCGCCGCCGGAGATCCGGTTGACCCAGCGCATTCGCTGGACAGTGCCGGCAAGCGCGCCGACCCGGGCGCCCGCGAAGGCGTAGACCGCCACCGCCATCGCCTCGAACAGGATGAACGCGGCGCCCATCAGTGTCATCTGCAGCACGAAGTCGCCGCCCGGCACCAGGAACTGCGGGAAGAAGGCCGTGAAGGTGACAATCGCCTTGGGATTGCTGGCGGCGACGAGAAATTCGCGTGTGGCGAGTCGGCGCAGCGGCTCCTTCACGCCCGCGCCGGACAGCGACGACAGAACGACCGGAGACCGCATCATGCGGATGCCGAGCCAGACCAGATAGGCCGCGCCGAGCCATTTGAGTAGGGTGAAGAACAGCTCGGAGGCCGACAGCACCACGCCGAGCCCGACGGCCACCATCGCGATCATGAGCGCGAAGGCCGGCACCCGGCCGAGCGAGGCGAGATAGGCGTGTGCGAAGCCAAATCGGGCCGAGTTGCCGAGCGCCACCATGTTGTTGGGGCCCGGATACATGTTGATGGCGAAGCAGGCGGGGGCGAACAGCAGCCACATCTCAAGCGTCATGGGCGGAACCTCCGGGCCGGGCCAATCCCTAACGCGCCACCGCCATCCGTGCAAAGGGGAACTTCACGGACGGATTCGACGGATTCATTGCGGTTGCGATCGGCCGCCCAGCCTGATCTGACGAGCTTCGTTGGGCGGTCCATGACGGCGTGCCGGTCGCGCGTCCGATGCCTGCGCCTCTTGGAAGCGTCGATCACCCTTCGGGCGATCTGCGGCCGATCCGCCATGCCGCGCCCTTGCGGACGTGCTGCCTTGACGGCCCCATCGGCCATTGCGTCCGTCGAACCATCATCCGGCCGGGACAAACCGGTCGCAGGCCATTCCGCAGCCGCTTGCTGCCGGGCGCTACAGCAACGGACTGATCAACCTTACCGTGTTGTCGATGAGACGCTCGCGGAAAGGACGCGACGCGAAGCTCTGGGGATCGAGAGGCACCGAGTCGGCGATGTAGCCTGCCTGAAGCGCGGCAAGACTGGCGGTGAAGGCCTTTCCGTAGACGAACAGTGACACCTCGTAGTTCAGCCAGAGGCTGCGCATGTCGAGATTTGCCGTGCCGAACATCGCCATCACTCCGTCGACACTGATCGACTTGGTGTGCAGCAGTCCGCCGCGGAATGCGTGGATTTCCACCCCCATCGCGAGCAGCTCGTCGAAATAGGACCGGCTCGCATGGCGACTGAGCCGCGAATCGATCCGCTCGGGGAGCACCAGGGCAACGCGAACACCGCGGCCTGCTGCTCCGCGCAGCGCCCGTAGCAGCGACTCGTCAGGGACGAAATAGGGCGTGGTGAGAATCAGTTCGTGCCTGGCGGCATTGATCAGGGCCAGCAGCATCAGCAGCAGACCGTCGCCGGTCTCCCCGGGCCCCGACGAGACCACCTGCAGGTCGGTCTCGCCCTTCGGCTCGCCGAACCGCAGGCCGACATCGGCGATCAGCTTCTCGATTGCCTCGCCCGTCTCAAGCACCCAGTCGCCGATCGCCGTGGCACCCAGCAGCGCCACCGCCGGCCCCTCGATCCGCACCATCGCGTCGATCCACTCGCCGACGCCGGCGTCCTGCTTGAAATGGCGCGGATCGACGAGGTTCATGCTGCCGGTCCAGCCGATACGCCCGTCGATCACCACGATCTTGCGATGCAGTCTCAGGTCCGTGCGTCCGAACACCGAACGCACGAGCCCGACCGGCAGCGCCTGCGCGATGGAGACGCCGGCCGCGCGCAACCGCGCCGGCTGGTTCGACCGCCACCAGGGGCGGCCGCCGAGCGCATCCACCAGCACCCGGCACGACACACCGCGCCGCGCCGCCCGGATCAGCGCCTCGAGCACGAGATCGGCCTTGCCGCCCTCGTTCCAGATGTAGAACTCCATCAGCACGCTCGTCTCGGCAGCGTCGATGTCTTCGGCCAGACGATCGAGCATGGCGAGCGTGTCCGACATCAATTCGAGATCGCTGCCGGCCACGGTAGGTGAGGCTGCGACCATCCGGCCGAGCCGGTCGAGTCCCCGTGCCTCCCCGGCATGACGGGACCAGTCGACCACGGCCACCCCGTCGCGCAGGGCGGCTTCGCTCATCCTGCGGTAATGGGCCCGCAACGCTCCCATGGCGCGGGCGCGCCGGCCGCCGATGCGCCGTTCCCCGAGCAGGAGGTAGATCAGTCCGCCGAGAAACGGCAGGATCGCCACGAGGAACAGCCATGCCAAGGCCACGCCGGTGGACGGCCGGCTCATGATCACCCTGATGGTGATCAGCAGGACGATGACCGCATGCAGGGCGGCCGAGATGGTCAGCGAATGCAGGAAGACGTCCATCGCGGCATGCGAACAGCACGGCCAACCGCAAGTCAAACGCAATCGGATGCAACGCCGCCCGGCATCCGATACGGTCCGTTCGGCAAGGAACCGAACGACCATCGGCCCGACGCCCCCCCCGCGTGCCGGCGCGGGGAGCGGATCGCGGGATCGCCCCTCTAACCGAAAGGCCGCGCCGCGCGATTCGGTACCGACGGGAGGATCTGCGAGCCCGTTCGAGCAATGGTGGCGGCCGTAATCGTACCGGAGGTGCGCGCACTCCGGCCGTCTGACCGCATCACAGCCAGGGACGCTGCTCGGTGACCCGCGCCTCGAACGCGGCGATGCTGTCGACCTTCTCGAGCGTCAGGCCGATGTCGTCGAGCCCATTCAGAAGGCAGTGCTTCTTGAAGGGATCGATGTCGAAATGGATCGTTCCGCCGTCCGGCCCGGTAATCGTCTGGCTCTCCAGATCGACCGTGATCGTGGCATTGGCGCCGCGGCTGGCATCATCCATCAGCCTGTCGATGTCCTCCTGCGGCAGCCGGATCAGCAGCATCCCGTTCTTGAAGGCGTTGTTGTAGAAGATGTCGCCGAAGGACGGTGCGATCACGCAGCGGATGCCGAAGTCGCTGAGCGCCCAGGGTGCATGCTCGCGGCTCGAGCCGCATCCGAAATTCTCGCCGGCGATCAGGATCTTGGCGTTACGGTAGGCGGGCTTGTTCAGAACGAAATCCGGGTTCTCGTTGCCCTTCTCGTCGAATCGCTGCTCGTAGAACAGTCCCTTGCCGAGCCCGGTGCGCTTGATCGTCTTGAGGAACTGCTTGGGAATGATCATGTCGGTGTCGACATTGATCACCGGCAGCGGCGCGGCAACGCCGGTCAGGGATGTGAACTTCTCCATTCGTCGCGGCTCCCGCAAGCTAGGCGTCGCAGATCTCGGCCCCTTCTCTAGGGCGTTCGGGCGGGGCAGATCAAGTCCGCTCGGTCTATCGGAAGTCCCGGTCCTGGGGGGCCAGCACCGGTGCAGCGGCCGGAACGGCCGCGCTGTCAAAGCACGAACGGATCGCCGCGCAGCGCTCGGCCCGGTTCGGATGCTCGGGGCTGCGGCTCTTGTGCGGGAAGATCATGCAGATCTGGTCGATATCGCTTTCCAGCAGCCAGCCCTCTGCCTTGCCGCGCCTCGCCGCATAGCAGTCGGCCTGCTCCTCGCCCGGTCCATAGAGCTGGTGCGCACATTCGTGGCTGTAGACGAACAGCCGCGTGGCGGCCGACAATCGATCGAGCCTGACCGGATTGAGCACGATGAACCCGCCGATCGACGCGCCATAGTCGCCGAGATCGGCCGTCACCACGGTGCGCGTGCGTCCGCAGACGGGCATGCGCGTGCCGATCTGCAGCTTGCCGGGCTCGTAGAGGGTTCCGCGCAAGACGATCTCTTCCGCCACGACCGGTCGCGTCGCGGCGGTCAGCAGTGATGCGAGAATCAGGCAGGCACCCGTCGCCCAGGCCGGCATACGCATCCGTATTGACCCTCCCGATCCCGACAATAGCTTGCCGCGGGCGGGCGCGAAACGGGCCTTCGGTGCCTGACGCGGGATCCTGCCCCGTCAGAACGATGGCAGGCCGCCCGCCTTGCGGCGGACGGCCTTCCCTTCGGTCGCGGAAAGGGGTCCGGACAATTATCGGGCGATGTCGAACCTGTCGGCGTTCATCACCTTGGTCCAAGCCGCCGCGAAATCGCGCACGAACTTCTCCTCGGAGTCGTCCTGGGCATAGACCTCGGCCAGCGCGCGCAGCTGCGAATGCGAACCGAAGATCAGATCGACTCGCGTCGCCGTCCATTTCAGCTCGCCGGTGCGCCGGTCACGTCCTTCGTACACGCCCTTCTCCACGGCCGACGGCTTCCAGACCGTACCCATGTCGAGCAGGTTCACGAAGAAGTCGTTGGTCAGCGTGCCCGGCCGGTCGGTGAACACGCCATGCCTGGATTGCTGGAAGTTCGCATCGAGCACACGCATGCCGCCGACGAGCACCGTCATTTCGGGCGCGGTGAGCGTCAGGAGCTCCGCCTTGTCGATAAGCAATTCCTCCGGCGAGACATCGAAATCCCCCTTCATGTAGTTGCGGAACCCGTCGGCGATCGGTTCCAGCACCTCGAAGGCGGCCACGTCGGTCTGGTCCTGCGAGGCATCCGTCCGGCCCGGCGTGAAGGCGACCTCGATGTTGTGACCGGCATTCCTGGCGGCCTGTTCCACCGCCGCCGTGCCCGCCAGCACGATCAGATCGGCCAGCGAGATCTTCTTGTCGCCGGTCTGCGCGTCGTTGAAGTCCGTCTGTATTGCCTCGAGGGTGCGCAGGACATGGGCGAGCTGCTCGGGCTGGTTGACCTCCCAGTCCTTCTGCGGCGCCAGGCGGAGGCGACCGCCATTGGCGCCGCCGCGCTTGTCGGTTCCGCGGAACGAGGCGGCCGCCGACCAGGCCGTATAGACCAGCTGCGGGAGGGGAATGCCCGAGGCGAGAATCCTCTCCTTCAGCTCGGCGATGTCGCGAGCATCGACCAGCTCGTGGTCGACCGGCGGTACCGGATCCTGCCACAGCAGATCCTCGGCCGGAACTTCCGGGCCGAGATAGCGCGACTTCGGCCCCATGTCGCGATGGGTCAGCTTGAACCAGGCCCGCGCGAAGGCGTCGGCAAACTGATCCGGATTCTCGAGGAAGCGCCGCGAGATCTTCTCGTAGATCGGGTCGAAGCGCAGCGCCAGGTCGGTGGTCAGCATCGTCGGGCGATGCCGCTTGTTCGGATCAAAGGCATCCGGAATCTCGTTGTCGCCGCCCTTGGCCACCCACTGATAGGCGCCGGCCGGGCTCTTGGTCAGCTCCCACTCGTACTTGAACAGGTTCTCGAAGAAGTAGTTGTTCCACTTGGTGGGGGTCTGCGTCCACGTCACCTCGGGGCCGCCGGTTATGGTGTCGCCGGCCATGCCGCTCCCGTAGGCACTGATCCAGCCGAGGCCCTGCGCCTCGATCGGCGCGGCCTCGGGTTCGGGGCCGACCAGCGACGGATCGCCCGCACCATGGGCCTTGCCGAGCGTGTGGCCGCCGGCGATCAGCGCCACCGTCTCCTCGTCGTTCATCGCCATGCGCGCGAAGGTCTCGCGAATGTCCTTGGCCGCAGCAACGGGATCCGGCTTGCCGTCCGGGCCCTCCGGATTGACGTAGATGAGCCCCATGTGGGTGGCGCCGAACGGCTTGGCGAGCTCACGGTCACCGGAGAAGCGCCGATCGGTCCCCAGCCATGCGGTCTCGTAGCCCCAGTTGACCTCCTCCGGCTCCCACACGTCGACGCGGCCGCCCGCAAACCCGAACGGCTTGAAGCCGGCCGATTCCAGGGCGACGTTGCCGGCGAGCACCATCAGGTCGGCCCAGGAGATCTTGTTGCCGTACTTCTTCTTGATCGGCCACAACAGCCGGCGCGCCTTGTCGAGGTTGGCATTGTCCGGCCAGGAGTTGAGCGGCGCGAAGCGCTGCTGGCCCGAGCCAGCTCCGCCCCGGCCGTCGAAGATCCGATAGGTGCCGGCACTGTGCCAGGCCATGCGGATCATCAACCCCGCGTAGGAGCCGAAATCGGCCGGCCACCAGTCCTGCGAATCGGTCATCAGATCGAGCAGGTCCTTCTTCAGGGCCTGGTAGTCGAGCTTCTTGAACTCCTCGGCATAGTTGAACCCCTCGCTCATCGGATTGGACAGGGAGGAGTTGCGGTGCAGGCCGGAGAGATCGAGCTGGTTCGGCCACCAGTCCCTGTTCGTCCTGGCACCGGACCTATGTCCGAAGGGGCATTTGCCCATGCTGTCATCTACCTTCGCATCCATGTCGCTCTCCGTTTCGATCGCGTTGAGGGTCTCAAGCTGTTGCCGCCGCCGGATGGCCATCGCAACTGGCCACGCCGGGCCACACCGCTCCCCGGCGTTGGCCCGATCGAGGCTCCCGGCGGACCAGGCGGGCTGGCCTGTGTCGCTGGCGGTCGCTGGCGGGCAATCGGCGCCTTCTCGTTCTTTGAAGCATTCTAAGGAGACATTGACCCGCCGCGACGATCAGCGCAAATTAGAAATTCCTAGACCAGAATAAGGAAATCTTATTGCCGACGCTCAAGCAGCTGAGATATCTCCAGGCCCTCGCCCGCGAGCGCAACTTTGCCCGCGCCGCGGCATCCTGCCACGTCAGCCAGCCGGCCTTGTCCATGCAGATCAAGGAGCTCGAGGCCGAGCTTGGCACCCCTCTCGTCGAGCGGTCGCGCGGCACGTTCTCCCTCACCCCGGTCGGCCGCGAGGTGGTGCAGCGGGCACGCCAGATACTGATTGCGACGGACGATCTCGTCGCCTATGCGCGCCATGCCGCCCGACCGATGTCGGGGCAGCTTCGGCTCGGAGTCATCCCGACCATCGCTCCGTATCTGCTGCCACGCGCCCTGCCGCTCATGCGCGAGCGGTTTCCCGAAATCGCGCTCGAGCTTCGCGAGGCCCATACGCTGGCACTGCTCGATGAACTGTCCGACGGCAGCCTCGACCTCCTGCTGATGTCGATGCCGGTCGAGATTGCCGGCATCGACACGCTGCCGCTGTTCGACGACCGGTTCCTGCTGGCCGTGCAGACCACCCCCGGCATAGACGAGCGCCGCCGCGTCGACCCGGCGAGTCTTGCGTCGGAACGGCTGCTGCTCCTCTCCGAAGGTCATTGCCTGCGCGACCAGGCGCTTGCCCTGTGCCGCCACGCGGACCGCGAGGCACTGGGCGAACTGGGTGCGACCAGCCTCGCGACGATCGTCCAGATGGTCGCCAACGGTCTCGGCACGACACTGCTGCCCGAGATGGCCGTCGATGCGGAGATCCGCGACAATCGCATTACACTGCTGCGCTTCCAGGATCCCGAGCCAGTCCGCACGATCGGACTGGCCTGGCGGCGCGCGTCGTCGCGCCGGAGGGAGTTCGTGATGATCGGCGAGGCACTGCGCGAGTTGGTCGGCTGAGCCGGTCCCTCGCGGTCGGGACGGCCTGCCCGTCAGTGATAACCTTCGCCCGGACGGACCTTGCCGCGGAAGGTCCAGTAGACGAACACGGTGTAGCCGAGCACGATCGGCAGCATGAAGGTCACGCCGATCAGCGAGAAGATCTGACTCGCCGGAACGGCGGCCGCCTCCCAGATCGTGACGCTCGGCGGCACCAGCAGCGGAAACGTCGAGATGGCGAGTCCGAGATAGGAGAGCAGGAACAGGCCGATGCTGAAAAAGAACGGACTGTATCCGGCCGGCCGGTGCAGCCCGACCCACAGACCGAGGCCGAGCAGCGCGGTCAGCACCGGCACCGGCCACAGGAAGTAGATGTTCGGGGTCGAGAACCAGCGATCGGCGATCGGCTCGAAGGCGAGCGGTGTCCAGATGCTGACCGCCGCGATGAACGCCAGCACGGCCAGCATCGCCCGCTTGGCGAGATGCGCCGCGCGATCGGCGACCGGGCCTTCGACACGGCCGCGAAGCCACGTCGCCCCCAGCAGCGCATAGCCTGCCACGAGGCCGACTCCGCACAGCACCGAGAAGGGGGTCAGGAAATCCCAGCTGCCGCCCACGTACTGGCGATCCTGCACCTCGATACCCTGGATCAGACCGCCGAGGATCAGTCCCTGGCAGAACGCCGCCACCGTCGATCCCGCGGCGAAGGCAATGTCCCAATGGCGGTGCTTGGGCTTGGCCACCCAGCGGAACTCGAATGAGACTCCGCGGAAGATCAGCGCCAGCAGCATGACGATGACCGGCAGATACAGCGCCGGCATGACGATCGAGTAGGCGAGCGGAAAGGCGACCCACAACCCGCCGCCGCCAAGGATCAGCCAGGTCTCGTTGCCGTCCCAGAACGGGGCGACCGAATTCATCATCAGGTCGCGATCCTCCTCCTTCCTCGCGAAGGGAAACAGGATGCCGATACCGAGGTCGAAGCCGTCGAGAATGACGTAGAGACCGACCGCAGACGCGATGATGACCGCCCAGATGACCGGCAGGTAGTAGTCCAGCGTCAGGTCCATCGGATCACACCTCCACCTCGGCGATTTCGGATCCGGGCCTGCGCCCCATGCCGGTGATCGGACGACTCGGCAGTCCCGTCGCTCCGACCGGTGGAGCGTCGACGGGACCGCGATTGATCAGGCGGTTGATGTAGTAGATGCCGAACGAGAACACGACCGAATAGACCACGACGAACAGGATCAGCGTGGTCAGCACCGCAGTGTAGGAGACCGGGGAGGCGGCATCCGCCGTGCGCAGGATACCGGTGGCAACCCATGGTTGCCGCCCATTCTCCGTGACCAGCCAGCCGGCCAGCACCGCGATGAAGCCCGTCGGCCACATCAACGCGGCGACACGGGTAAACAGCGTCACCTCGCCCAGCCGCCCCCTCCGCCACAGGTAGCCGCCCCACCAGGCGACGAGGATCATCAGGACGCCGATCCCGACCATGACGCGGAATCCGAAGAACGGCCCCCAGACCGGCGGCCGGTCTTCCGGGGCAAACTGCTTCAGGCCGGGGAACGTCCCATCCAGCGAGTGGGTGAGGATGATGCTGCCGAGATAGGGCACCGCGATCTGGAAGTCGTTCCGCTCCTCCTTCTCGTTGGGGATGGCGAACAGGATCAGCGGTACCGGACCGGGCTCGTCGCCGTCCCAGTGCCCTTCGATGGCGGCGAGCTTGGCCGGCTGATGGACGCGTACCGACTGACCCGAGGAATCCCCGAAGAACGCCTGCAGCGGCGCCAGCACCATCGCCATGCCGAGCCCCATTCGCAACATCGTCAGCGCATGCTCGCGATGCTTGCCGGCGATGAGATAGCGGGCACCAACCGCAATGACCACGAAACAGGTGGTCAGGTATGCGGCGGTCAGCATGTGCAGGAACCGCCAGTGGAAGGTCGGGCTGAAGATGATCTTCAGCCAGTCGTCGGGATAGGCGATGCCGTCCCGCACGACGTGGCCAGCCGGAAACTGCATCCAGCTGTTTGCCGACAGGATCCAGAACGCCGACAGCGTCGTTCCGACGGCGACGCAGATCGCCGCGGTCACGTGCAGCCAGGGCGGCAACCGGTTCCAGCCGAACAGCATGATGCCGAGGAACGTCGCCTCTAGGAAGAACGCGGTCAGCACCTCATAGCCGATTAGCGGCGCGACGACGTTGCCGACCACGTCGGAGAAGCGGCTCCAGTTGGTGCCGAACTGGTAGGAGAGCACGATCCCCGAGACCACGCCCATCGCGAAGGACACGGCGAAGATGCGGGTCCAGAAGCGCGCAAGGTTGTAATAGTGCTCGCGCCCGGTGCGCCGCCACATCACGAGAAGCGTCGCGATCCAGGCGGCGAGGCCGATCGTCAGGCTGGGAAAGATGATGTGGAACGATACCGTGAACGCGAACTGTATCCGCGCCAGCATGACCGCATCCATGTCCACGTCCATGGCGATCGCTCCATTCGCAATGCCGGCGTCCGATCGACCCTAGCACGCAGGCAGCGAGTCGCCAGTCCTGCCATAGCGACAAGGCGGATTCAGATCCGGTCGAGCGTCCACACCACCAGGTCGGTGGCGACCTTGTCGAACGAGGCGTTGAGCGCCGCGACCATGTCCTCGGCCCGGCTGCCGGAGATCGGGGTCGACGCGGTAAAGGTACGTGAGGCGATGACGCGGCCGGACTGATCACTGACGATCCGCACGGCAATCGTCACGACCGCAATGCCCTGCTGCGCATCGATATGGAAGTCTTGGAGATCCGTGACCAGCCCGATGTCGTTGACGACGGCGCCGCCCGGCATCCCGACCGACCGTACCCGGCCTGAATTGCGGAACGTATCGATCAGCCGCGCCTGCACGAGCTTCGGTGCCCGGTCGCTCCATTGCGCGCCGCTCAGATAGGTGATCGCGGCGGGTGCCGGCCGAACGACGATGCGCTCGCTATTGAGCGCGCCGACCACCGTCGGCTCGGTCACGGCGAACTGGATGCTGGTCGAACCGGAGCCCGGAACGGACCGAGGCGCCGCGAGGTCGAATGTGGCCGGCGCCGGCTTGGCGCCGAGCGCACACCCGCCCACCATCAGGACGCAGGCGAGCATTGCCGATGCCACCCCCGCACGCCGCACTTCAGCCCCCCTGCCCCGCGCCACAAACCGGACCCTGATCGACACCGGACCGTCTTCGTTCACCTGGAACCATTCAGAACCGTCGGCCCGGATTGTATTCGGGCACCGGCGAGCGTCCAGAAATGAATCCGGCCGGATTGCGTTCGATGTTCGAGATCATCCGGTCGATGTTGCTCAGCGTCTGGCGCCCTTCCGACATGAAGGCCTGGAAGTCGCGCAGTCCCCCGCCGCCATAACGCTCGATCGAGGCTGTGATCGTGTCCAGCCGCGAGTTGAGGTTGTCGGCGAGCGTGCGGAACGATTTTGCCGCCTCGCTGATGTTGGTCATCACGCTGTCGCCGTCTTGTCCCACCATGCCGTCGACACGAGCGAGCAACGCGTCGAGCCGCTGCGAGGTCTCGCGCAACTGCGCCGCGGTCGCGGTGGCGTCGTCGATGAACTGGGCGATCTCCTTGTCCTTGCCGGCCAGCGTGCCGGTGAACCGGTCGACATTTGCGACCAGGCGCGACAGCGCCTCCGGATCGACGGCTGAAACCACCTTGGCAACGTCCTCGGCGACACCGTCGAGCCTGGCAGCGAGGCTGTTCAGCCGCTCGGCAGCCTCGCCGGCATTCTCAGCGAGCCGCGAAACCTGACTGGAGTTGGCGGCCAGCGCGTCGGTGAACGTCTTCACGTCGCCGACAATGGCGCGCACCTCCTCGGGGCGGATCGCAGCCACGATGGTGTTGAGGTTCTCGGCGAGCGTGTCGATCCGCGCGCCGACCTCGTTGAGGCGGCGCGCCGCCGCGCCGGCGTCGGCCAGGAAGCCGGACACCGCGTCGGAATTCTCGGCCAGTGCACCCGAGAATGTCTCGATGTTGCGGATCGTATTGGTGACCGCAGTGGCATTGTCGGCGATCAGGTTGTCGAGGCGGCCGGCAATGGTATCGATCTTCGTCATCAGCGACTGTGCGCCCTCCAGCAGATCCTGGAAGGTCGATTTCTGGGCATAGATGATCGGCGGCTCGTCGGATTCGCCCCACGCCTCGGTGAGCGGCTTGGCGTCGGGCTGGGCGGTCTTCAGCTGGATGAAGGCGACCCCCGTGATGCCCTGGAACTGCAGCTGGGCGGTCGTGCTGACATTGATCGGGTACTGCCGATCCACCTGGATCAGCGCAACCACCTGGGCGGGGTCGTCCCTGGCGACCGACAGATCGACGACATCGCCGGCCTTGATGCCGTTGAACAGCACGGAACTGCCCTTGTTCAGCCCGGTCACCTCGTCGGAGAACACCACACGGTAGCTGACCCGACCGGCCGCATCGCCATAGGTGCCGATCCAGAAGACGAAACCGAACGCGCCGGCGACGACGGCCAGCGTGAACAATCCGACGATGAACGGGCTGGCCCGTGTTTCCATGACCCAGAGCTCAGTCCTGTCAAGCCAAGTCCGGGACCTTCACGGCCCGGGCGCGCTTTCCCTGGAAATACTCATGTATCCAGGGATCGGGGAAATCCATAACAGTTCTCAGGTCGCCCGCGACCAGGATGCGCTTCTTGCCGAGCGCGGCAATTCGGTCACAGATCGAGAACAGGCTGTCGAGGTCGTGGGTTACCATGAAAACCGTCAGACCCAAAGTCTCGCGCAGCTTGGAGATGAGGTCGTCGAAATCGGCCGCGCCGATCGGGTCGAGACCGGAGGTCGGCTCGTCGAGGAACACGAGATCCGGATCGAGCGCCAGCGCGCGCGCCAGTGCCGCCCGCTTGATCATGCCGCCGGACAGTTCGGACGGGTATTTCTCGGCTGCGTCCGGCTGCAGCCCGACCATGGCGATCTTGAGCATTGCCAGTTCGTCCATCAGCCGCTGCGGCAGGTGCAGATGCTCACGCATCGGCACCTGGACATTCTGCTTGACGGTCAGCGACGAGAACAGCGCGCCCTGCTGGAACAGGATGCCCCAGCGCCGCTCCACGGCCCGACGCTCGGCAAGCGAGACCGCATCGATGTCGGTGCCGAACATCTCGACACGGCCGGCCCGCTTTGGCACCAGTCCGACCAGGGTGCGCAACAGCACCGACTTGCCGGTGCCCGATCCGCCGACAACCCCCAGAATCTCGCCGCGATAGACGTCGAGGTCGAGATTCTCGAGGATGTTCGTCTCGCCGAAGCCGACGGTCAGACCGCGGGCGCGGATGATCGCCTCTTGCTCGTCGTGCCGGTCTGCCATCTCCCCGCCCCGTCAGTAGTCGATCGCCGCAAAGAACATCGCGAACAGTCCGTCCAGAACGATGACCATGAAGATCGACTTCACCACCGAGGAAGTCGTCTGGCGGCCAAGCGACTCGGCGCTTCCCTTGACCTGCAGCCCTTCGAGGCAGGCGATCATCCCGATGACGATGGCCATGAACGGCGCCTTGATCAGGCCGACCATGAACGTGTTCACGGCGACCGCGTTCTTCAGATAGGGCAGGAAACTGGCCGGCGGCATGTCGATATAGATCCACGCGACGATGCCGGCCCCCGTCAGGGCGGCGATGTCGGCGACGAAGGTCAGCAGCGGCAGCGCCAGGATCAGCGCGATCAACCGCGGCACGATCAGCACCTCGACGGGGTCGAGCGCGAGGGTGCGCAGCGCATCAACTTCCTCGCGCATCTTCATCGAGCCGATCTCGGCGGTGATGGCGCTGCCCGAACGTCCGGCGATCATGATCGCGGTGAGCAGCACGCCGATCTCGCGCAGCACCAGGATGCCGGTCAGGTCGATCGACAGCACCTCCGCTCCGAAGTAGCGGAGCTGGTAAGCACCCTGCTGCAGGATGATGCCGCCGATCAGGAAGCAGATCAGCGCGACGATCGGCACCGCCCTCAGGCACATTTGCTCGAGGTGGAAGGTGACCGAGGTAAGCCGCAGACGCCAGGGCCGCACCAGAAGGCCGAACATGATCGTCATCGCCTGGCCGAGCAGGCCGGTGATCTGAACGAGGTCCGAGCCCGCTTCGATGACCGCCTCGCCGGTATCGCTGACAAGGCGCTTGAGGATCGGCGGCTCCCGGCGCGGCGGAGGCGGCGGCTGGTCGGCCTTCTCCACCTCCTCGAACAGGATCTCGCGGGAGGGCCCGATGCCGGTATAGACGACGTCGATGCCGTGGGCAGCGAGCTCCTTGGCGGTGCGGTGCAGCAGCCATGCACCCGCAGTGTCCAGTCGCTCGATGCCGCTGAGATCGATCGCGGCGCGCCGTGTGCCGGCTGCCGGCGCGGCGAAACGGCGCAGTTCACCGTCGAGGCGCTCGGCTTCGGCAACGGTCCAGACCCCGCTCGCGGCCAGCCTCAGCGTCTCGCCTTCCCCAACGGCGGTAACCGCCGGACGCTGATCCATCGACCTTCCACCCCGTACGTGGCCGCCTCGCCCCGCTTGCACGGCGCCGGCGCGGCCCGATAATACGTCTCGTCCGTCGGGATCGCCGCCATGCCCGGCTGTGCCGGCGCAACCGCGATCCTGCCCTCTCCGAAAGGCCTTGATAGCATGGAAATCGCCCATCCATACCTGCTGTTCCTCGGCGATGTGCCGGACGATCTGGCGGCCAAGACCGCCTACGGCATCGTCGACTGGCGCCGGGACTGGTGTCTCGGTCAGCTGCGATTTCCAGGTTGCGGGGCCGACGCCGAGTTGCCCGACATGGGCGTCGGCGCTGCCGTGGCAGCCGGCGCTCGAACGATGATCGTCGGCGTCGTTAATCCCGGCGGCGTGCTGCCGGAGCACTGGGTCTCGACGATCGTCGAGGCGCTCGACGCGGGGATGGACGTGGCAAGCGGCCTGCACGTGCGCCTGAGCTCCGTGCCGGCCATCGCCGAAGCCGCTGCGAGGAACGGACGCAGGCTGTTCGACGTCCGTCATTCCACCGAGCGATTCACGACCGGCAAGGGCACCCGCCGACCCGGACGTCGCATCCTGACGGTGGGAACGGACTGCTCGGTGGGCAAGAAGTACACCGCGCTGGCGCTGGAGAAGGCGATGCGCGCGCGTGGCCTCGATGCGGACTTCCGTGCCACTGGCCAGACCGGCATCTTCATCTCGGGCCGAGGCGTATCGGTCGATGCCGTCGTCGCCGACTTCATCTCCGGCGCCGCCGAATGGCTGACCCCGGCCGCCGACCCTAACCACTGGGACGTCGTCGAGGGGCAGGGCTCGCTGTTCCACCCCTCCTTCGCGGGCGTGACGCTCGGCTTGCTGCATGGCGCCCAGCCGGACGCCTTCGTGGTCTGCCATGAGCCGACGCGGACCAGCATGCGCAACGTCTCGCACCCGCTGCCTAGCATTCGCGAGGTGATCGAGGCGACGGTCTACATGGGCAGGCTGACGAATCCCGATATCCGCTGCGTCGGGATCTCCATCAACACCGAGAAGCTCGGCGACGCCGAGGCGCGCGCGCTCTGCAAGGACACCGCGATCGAGTACGGCCTGCCGACGACGGACCCGATCCGCTTCGGCGTCGAGGGCATCGTCGAGCGGCTGATCAGGGAGTTTCCCGCAGTATGATCCGCTCGCTGGAGGTGTCGGTCGAGCGCTGGCCGATCGCCGGCGGCTTCACGATCTCCCGCGGCAGCAAGACCGAAGCCGTAGTCGTGGTGGCTTCGATCCGCGAGGCCGGCATCCTCGGACGCGGCGAATGCGTGCCCTATGCCCGCTACGGCGAGACCGTCGACGGCGTCCGCGAGGCGATTGCCGCCATGGCGGATGCGGTTGGCGACGGATTGTCGCGCGCCGACCTCGCGACGCGGATGCCCGCCGGGGCCGCACGCAATGCCATCGACTGCGCGCTGTGGGATCTCGAGGCGAAGCGCGCCGGCGAACGCGCCTGGCGGCTCGCCGGGCTTGCGCCACCGCGTCCGCTGGTCACCGCCTATACGCTGAGCCTGGGCACCCCCGAGGCAATGCACGAGGCTGCACGCAAGGCCGCGCACCGCCCCCTGCTCAAGGTCAAGCTCGGCGGCACTGGCGACGCGGAACGGATTGCCGCGGTGCGTGCGGGCGCGCCGCACGCCCGCCTGATCGTCGATGCCAACGAGGGCTGGTCGACGGCCGACATCGAGCCGCTGCTGGCCGCCTGCGCGGCCGCCGGCGTGGAACTGGTTGAGCAGCCGCTGCCGGCCGATGCCGATGGGGTCCTCGCCGATATCGCCCGGCCCGTCGCCGTCTGCGCCGACGAGAGCGCCCACGACCGTGCGAGTCTTGCGGGGCTGTCGGCGCGCTACGATGCGGTCAACATCAAGCTCGACAAGACCGGCGGGCTCACCGAGGCGCTCGCCATGGCCGACGCGGTGGCGGCAAGCGGACTGAAGCTCATGGTCGGCTGCATGCTTGCCACGTCGCTCGCCATGGCGCCGGCGATGCTGGTTGCCCAGCGCGCCGACTGGGTCGACCTCGACGGACCGCTGTTGCTGGCCAGGGACCGCGATCCCGGCCTGCACTATACCGGCAGCGAGGTCCACCCGCCCGAATCCATGCTGTGGGGATAGGCGCGCGGTCGATTGCGGGCCGCGACATTCGCGAGAATCGGGCTACTGTGTCGCCTTAACGATTCGTGGGGCAGACCCCGGGGGCAGACAGTGCGATATCGCTGCAAACCGGTATGTGGCACTTCGGGCAGCGCAGCAGGCGGGCCCGGTTGATGGCCGGATCGGACAACCTCCCGTCGCCCCCGGGCGGGGGCACCGATCCCGAGGCCTTCGGGCCGAGCGATCCGGACTACGACGCCATCCTGGCGGCGGTCATGGAGACCGCCCGTGGACGCTGGTTCCTGGTCGAATACGCCCGCCGCAACCGCAACGCCGACACCCGTTCGCTGCTCGCCGTCCTCGAGCGGATCGAATCGCTCGTCCGCAGCCGCAAGCTGCCCGATCTCGCGATCATCCGCGACGGCTTTGCGGAGATTGCCGAAGCGCTTGCCGAGGTTCGGCGGGAAATCGCCGCCGGCGGCGAGGATCGCGAGCGCCAGCGCGCCCAGGACGTCGACTTCGCGGCGGAGGCCGAGCGGACGCGAGCCGATCTCCAGACGGTGCTGAGGGCGAGCGAACGAATCCAGGAGATCGCCTGGGGTTTGCGCGAGCGCGAGGTTTCGCCCGACCTGTGCGATGCGCTCGACCGCTACGCTGTCGACATCCTGTCTTCCGCTCGCAGTGCGGCTGCCGGTGTGCGGGGCATGGCCTCGATGGCGCGGGCGCTGCGCCGGATCGAACGCCGCCTCGATGGCCTGGAAGGCACCCTGACGGAACCCGACCAGCCGGAGCCGACGACGAGCGTTGATCCGGCGATCCACAAGGCCGACCCGGCTGCAGGCCGCTTCCTCGAGGATCTCGAGCTCGTGGAGGGGCCCGACGTCCAATGGACCGACGTCGATTCGCCGGCATCCGCGCAGCTCCGTCCCATGTCGGCGCTGCCGTCGCACTACGGTGCTGCGTCGCCAAGCGGCATATCGGCCGCTCCGGAGCCGGCGCCTGCCACCGCGGTATCGGCCGCCCCCGGTCGGACCACCGGCGAAGCCGGTGAGTCGGCCGAACCGCAACCGGCGGCCTCGCAGCCTCACAGGCTCCCCGAGCCGCAACGGCGCCGGCCGAGCGATCTGACCGGGCTGACCTTCGACCAGCGGATGATCCTGTTCAGTTGACGGCCGGGGCTTCCGCTTCCCCGGCAAGCGCCACGGCACGGGCGAAGATGGTCGGATCGGCATTGCCGCCCGACAGCACCACGACCACGGTGCGGCCGGCCACGTCGACCTTGCCGCTCAGAAGGGCCGCCAGTGCCACGGCGCCTCCGGGTTCGACCACCAGCTTGAGGTCACGCCATGCGTAGGCGACTGCTGCCAGCGCCTCCGCATCGCTGACCGACACGCCGCCGGCGACGCGCGAGCGGTTCACCTCGAAGGTCAGCTCGCCGGGCCGCGGCGCCATCAGCGCGTCGCAAACCGATCCGGCCCGCGCTGCATTCTCCTCACGCCTTCCCGACAGGAACGAGCGGACATGGTCGTCGAAGCCATCCGGTTCGACCGTCATCACGCGCGCAGACGGCGCTAGCGCCTGAACCGCCAGCGCAATACCGGCGGTGAGACCACCCCCGCCACACGGAACCAGCACCAGGTCGGGATCGCCGGCGAGCTCCCGCGCCTGCTGCACCAGTTCGACCCCCGCAGTGCCCTGACCGGAGATGACACCCGGATCGTCATAAGGCGAGACGAACACGCCTCCCGTTTCCTCGACGACCTGCGCCGCGACCGCATCCCGGTCTCCGGTCGCCCTGTCATAGGGCACGATCCGCGCACCATAGGACCGCGTGCGATCGCGTTTCAGCGGCGGCGCATCCGACGGCATGACGATGGTGGCCGGCACACCGAAAAGCTGCGCCGCCGCCGCGATACCCTGGGCATGATTACCGGACGAACAGGTGACGATGCCGCGCCGGCGCTCGGCCTCATCGAGCGCGGCAATCGCATTGTAGGCGCCGCGGAACTTGAACGAACCGGTGCGCTGCAGGATCTCGGGCTTGATAAGCACGCGTGCGCCGGTCGCCGCATCGAGCGCCGGCGATGCGAGCAGCGGCGTCCTGATGCATACGCCGGCGAGCCGCGCCGCGGCCGCCTCAATGTCGTCGAAGGACGGGATACGCCGGTCTGGCGTCGCCATGATGAAGCTCCGCGCTGGAGGATCAGCCAACACTACAGGATCGGTCCGGGCAGCAAAATGGCGGCGTCAGGACACCGCGCAGCGATTCGACCGCAGGATGATGTCGACGAAGGTGCGGGCGCTGGTGTCCCAGTTGAACTCGAGCGCCCGCGCCCGGCAAACATCTGGCGGGATGTTGAGCGCCGCCAGCGCGGCAGCACGCAGATCCTCGTCCAGCACACCCGCACCCGAATGGCCTATGACGTCCATCGGCCCCGGCACCGGATAGGCCGCCACCGGCACGCCGCAGGCCAGGGCCTCGATCGAGACCAGGCCAAGTGTGTCGGTGCGGCTTGGAAAGACGAAGACGTCGGCGGCGCGGTAGAGCCGGACCAGATCCTCGCCCCGATGCACGCCGAGGAACCTGGCCTCCGGAAAGCGCCGCTGCAGCTCGGCGCGCTGGGGTCCGTCGCCAACGACGACCTTCGTGCCAGGCAGATCGAGGGCCAGGAACTCGTCCACGCTCTTCTCCACCGCGACCCGGCCGACATAGAGGAAGATGGGCCTCGGAAAGTCGAGCGCCGCCGCCTCGCCGGGCGTGAACGCCGCGGTATCGATGGCCCTCGGCCAGATCACCGGATTGGCGAAACCCCGTGACGCCAGTTCCGCCGCCAGAGTCGGCGTGGAAACCAGTGTCGCCTGCCCGGCATTGTGGAACCGCCGCAGCCAGGCGTAGGACAGCCGTGGCGGAACCGGCAGCCGCCGCGCCAGATACTCCGGAAAGCGGGTATGGAAGCTCGTGGTGAACCATCGCCCGTTGCGCAGGCACCAGCGCCGCGCCGCCATCCCGATCGGCCCTTCGGCCGGGATATGGATGAAGTCGGGCTTCAGTGCCTCGATGCGCCGCCCGACCTGGGCAGGGCCGGCCAGCGCAAGGCGGATCTCGCTGTAGGTCGGCAGCGGAACCGAGCTGAACTCGGCAGGGGAGACCACCTCGATCTCGAGACCGTACGCCGGCGTCTCGCGCCGCAGGCGGTCAAGCACGCTGACGACGCCGTTGATCTGCGGATGCCAGGCGTCCGTGGCCAGCACCAGCCGCTTCATGACGGCGTCATCACGCGGCGACCCGAGCCGTTTCGACGGGCGGGTCCTGCCGCTGGGCTCTGACGACCGGCCAGCGGATGATCTCAAGTGTCCCGTCCGGCCGCTCGCCGACCGCCGTGCAGCTCTCCACCCAGTCGCCGCAGTTCACATAGCGCACACCGTTCATCATCTGATCGGCCGGATGATGGATATGGCCGCAGACGACGCCGTCGACCCGTGCCCGCGCCGCCTCCGCGGCCAGCGCCTGCTCGAACTCGCTGATGAACGCAACGGCATTCTTGACCTTGAGCTTCAACCACGCCGAGAGCGACCAGTAGGGGAAACCGAGCTTGCGCCGGGCGACATTGAAGTAAGTGTTGACGAGCAGCGCGGTCGCATAGGCCCAGTCGCCAAGCAGCGCCAGCCATTTGGCATAACGGACCACCGCATCGAACTCGTCTCCGTGCAGGACGAGGAAGCGCTCGCCGGTCGCCGAGATGTGGATGGCCCGGCGCATCACCTCGATGCCGCCGAAATGCGTGCCGATGTAATCGCGCAGCAATTCGTCGTGATTCCCCGGGATGTAGATGATCCGGGCTCCCTTGCGACCCTTGCGCAGCAGCTTCTGGACGACGTCGTTGTGCTTTTGCGGCCAATACCAGGAACGCTTCAGCCGCCAGAAGTCGATGATATCGCCGACGAGATAGATGGTCTCGGCGTCCGTATGCTTGAGAAAATCGAGAAACAGTTCACTCTGACAGCCCTTGGTGCCAAGATGAACGTCGGACAGGAACAAGGTCCGGTAAACCGTACTGGCAGGATGTTGATGCACGGTTGCCCCCGTCCGCAGCCTCAGTGCAGACGCCAATAACGTGATTTGCTTGGCAGGATTATGACGCCTGTCATCCGAGTGCAACACTGTTGCCGCTGGGGCAGCCATGCGCACAGTGCAAGCGTGATGGACATTGCGCCCCTGCGGGCATTGGATTGATGGTGGGCGGCGCCAGCGCTGCGGCCTATGCCAGACACGAAGGAGCAGGGAATGGATCTGGGTATCCGGGGACGACGGGCGGTCGTCTGCGCATCGAGCCGAGGACTCGGCCGGGCCTGCGCGGAAGCTCTCGCGGCAGCCGGCTGCGAGGTGGTGATCAACGGCGTCGATGTGGAGCGGCTCGCCCGTACCGCCGACGAGATCGCCGCCGCGACCGGCGCCAGGGTGATCCCTGTGCCCGGGGATGTTTCACGAACCGATGTCCAGGATGCGCTCATTGCCGCCAACGGAAGTCCCGATATCCTGGTAAACAACAATGGCGGGCCGCCGTTCCGTGACTTCCGCGACATCGACCGCAGGGCGATGCTCGATGGCCTCATCATGAATATGGTCACGCCGATCGAGCTCATCCAGCGCGTCGTCGACCCGATGATGGAACGGGGCTTCGGGCGCATCGTCAACATCACGTCCTACTCGGTGCTGCAGGCAATTCCCGGACTGGACCTGTCGAGCGCCGCACGCGCCGGCCTCACCGGTTTCCTGTCCGGCGTCGCGCGTCAGGTCGCCAACCGGGGCGTGACCATCAACAGCCTGCTGCCGGGCAACTTCGATACCGATCGTATCAGGGCGATGCTGGCGTCGCGGCACAAGGCTACGGGCCGATCCGAGGAGGACATCGCGTCCGAACTGAAGGCGGCGATTCCGGCCGGCCGGTTCGGCGAACCGTCCGAGTTCGGCAGCACCTGCGCCTTCCTGTGCAGCGTGCATGCGGGCTACATCACCGCTCAGAACATCCTCATCGACGGCGGCAATGTCCGGGCCTCGTTCTGAGGCGAAGAACTCGACACCGGTGGACAGGTATCCGCCGACATGAGACGAGCCGGCCCTGACGGCCGGCCCATTTCGCTCGCACGCTCGAGACCTCCGCCCCTGTCTCCGACAGCTACGGCCTGTAGACCGGTGACACCGGCTCCATCGCATCCCGACCACCGAAGGAATACTTCAGACCGGCAGCGACGATATGCACACTTGCGTCCACGTCCGCGGCAAATGTCACCGGCGGCACATAGACGGGGTTTCCGGGCCCGATATTGATCCGCGTGTCGAAGGTGGTCAGGAAGGAGTAGCCAAGGTCAAGGCGCAAACGCTCCGACCAGTGGTACGACAGGCCTGCCGACAGCCACAGCCGGTCGTCGTCCGGCAGCCGGATCGAGCGAGTGACGTCATCGATCGGTGCGCGCTCCCACGCCGCCCCGGCGCGCAATGTCCAGCGATCGTCCCAGTCGTATTCGGCGCCGAGGGCGAAGAACCATCCGTCCCGGTACTCGAATGGCAGCAGCGACACAGGCAGTCCGTTCAGCGAGTTGACCACGGTGAAGGTCCCGAACCGGCTCCAGTTTGTCCATTCGACCGTGCCGAGCATCGAGAACCTGTCGGTGAATCGGTGGCGCAGGCCAAAGCTGACCATCTCCGGCAGGGTCGGATCGACCTCGATCGGCAGCCGCGCCACGAGCGGGATCGCCAGCATGCCCTCCAGGTCATGCTTGATGGCAGACCGGAAGCCGATGCCGATCTCGGTGTTGGGAGTGGGCGTGATCAGCAGGCCGGCGGTGAAGCCGAAGCCTATGTCATCGCCGTTCAGCACGGCGGACGGGGCGATCGGTGCGATGCCGACGGCCTGGCTGAGGATGACGTCGAAGTATTGGATCTGCAGCCCTGCCGCCACCGCGAAGGCGTCGTTGATCCGGTAGCCGACCACCGGATTGACATTCAGCGAGAAGACCTCGGACTCTCGGCCGTAGATCTGCGCGGCGTGACTGAACCGGGTCTCCGTCTTCAGGCCGTACTGCCCGTTGATGGTGGCGCCGAAATACCACCGGTCATCGAAGTTGTAGGCGACGGTCGTGGCCGGCACGACCGCGGTCTTGCCGATATCGCCCGGATCGCCACCGAAGAACAGCGGACTGCCCGGGCCGAGCAGGCTGGACGGGAACGCCGCCGTCGTGATCTCCGTGGACGGAACGATCAACGACAGCGAGCCTTCGACGTCCAGACCCTGCGCGCAGGTCACCACCGCGGAATTCCAGAACGTCCCAGCGACGGACGTGCCGCAGGTCGCCGCCCCTGCGAAGCTCATGCCCTGTCCGTAGGCGCTCTGCTCGCGTATCGCGAATGCGCCCGCATCGGCGGTGCCGACGAGCGCGTCGCAACCGATCGCCGCCGCAAAGATCCCGGCTGCCGCGGGCAGTCCGCGAAGTCTGCTCATTTCCTCCCCCTCCTCCATGAGGTCGGGTGCCGCAGTCGAGCTCTCTGGAGGAGCCCTTGTCTGTGGAAGTCCACGCTAGAGTTGTCTGCCTGAGGGATGCAATCCATGCTCCGTTGCGGCAGGTCTGGATTAGGAGCTGGCTAAGCAGGAATCTCATCCGGCGTTGCCGATCGGCAACGATGAGCCTGGCATGTTCCGCAGTTGCGCTTGCGGCCGACGGTTCGATGCACGATGATCCGCCGCGCTTCATCCAGACATGGCAACACACTCAGGAGGAACTGCCTATGAAGCTCGTTCGGTTCGGTCCGTCGGGCCGGGAAAAGCCGGGTATCGTCGCCGCCGACGGTTCGATCCGCGACCTTTCCGGAATGATCGCCGATCTGACGGGCGACGTTCTGTCGCCTGCCGGGCTCGATCGCCTGCGCGCCGTGGACACGTCAAGCCTGCCGACCGTTCCTGCCGGCACCCGGCTCGGCCCCTGCGTGCCGATGCCCTACAACTTCGTGGCCATCGGCCTCAACTACGCCGACCACGCCGCCGAAACCGGCGCGCCGATCCCGAAGGAGCCGATCATCTTCAACAAGGCGCCGACCTCGATCTCTGGGCCTGACGACGACATCGTGCTGATCCGCGATTCGGTGAAGACCGACTGGGAGGTCGAGCTCGCCTTCGTCATCGGCACCGAGGCCTTCGAGGTGCCGGCTGACAAGGCCCTCGACCACGTGGCCGGATACTGCCTGTGCAACGACGTGTCCGAGCGATTCTGGCAGACCGAGAGCACCGGCCAGTGGGTCAAGGGCAAGAGCGCCCCCACCTATGGTCCGCTGGGTCCGTGGCTTGTCACCCGTGACGAGATCGCCGATCCGCAGAAGCTCGCCATGAGCCTCGATGTCAACGGCAAGCGGATGCAGACCGGATCGACCGAGACCATGATCTTCGGCATCGTCGAGCTGATCAGCTATGTGACGCGCTTCATGAAGCTCCTGCCCGGCGACGTCGTCACCACCGGGACGCCGCCCGGGGTCGGGATGGGCATGAAGCCGCCGGTCTTCCTGAAGGCGGGCGATGTGGTGACCCTGACGATCGAGGGTCTCGGCACCCAGCGCCAGAAGGTCGTCGCGCGCTGAGGCAGCGGCCGGGCGCCGCCTGGCGGCGGCGCCCGCCACATGTCGATCAGCTCGTGCGGGCGTCCAGGAACGGCCCGATCGACCGGCCGGACCAGCCGCCCAAAGCAGACCGCGCCGCCTCGTAGGACTCCATCACCCGGCGCGCCTGGGCATCGCCGGCGACGAGCTCGGCCAGCACGTCGGATGCCGCAGCGCGCGCCGCCATGACGACATCGCGCGGGAACTCGGACAGCCTGACATCGGTCCCTGCGAGGCGCGCGATCGCAAGGCCGTTCATCCAGTCCGCCTCCGCCAATCCCGCCGCCGCCTCCATCGCGCAAGCCCCGGCGACGATCGCCCGCAGATCCGGGTCAAGCGCCTCGAGGGCCGGAATCGATACCAGCGCCTCACCGGTGCCATTCGGCTTGTTGAAGCTCGGCCATAGATAATGGGGTGCCACCCGGTCGAGACCGAGGGCAATGTCGGAGAACGGGCCAAGGAATTCCACGGCGTCGACGACACCCGACTGCAATGCCTGGAATATCTCGCCCGGAGGAATTGCCACCGCAGTCATCCCGAGCCGTCGGAACACCTCGGCGCCGAGTCCCGCGGACCGGATGCTCACGCCCTTGAGATCGTCCGGCGAGGCAACCGGCCGCTTGAACCAGCCACCCATCTGGAAGCCGGTGTTGCCCGCCATGAACGGCTTGATGCCGAACGGCGCGTAGAGCTCGTCCCACAGCGCCTGGCCGCCCCCGTGTTCCACCCAGGCGACGTGTTCGGGCGGAGTCAGGCCGAACGGCACGGTTGTGAAGAAGACCGCTGCGGGGATCTTGCCCTGCCAGAAGAACGAGGCGGTGTGGCCCATCTCGGCCACTCCTTGCGAGACCGCATCGAAGACCTCGAAGGCGGGCACCAGCTCGCCGGCGGCGAATACCTCCACCGTCAGCCTGCCACCGCTGAGCGCCCCGATCCGCTCGGCAAGCCGTCTGGCGCTGACGCCGGGCCCCGGCAGGTTGTGCGGCCACGAGGTTGCCATCCGCCATCGAACGAGCCCTTGGGAGACGGCGGGGGCCGCCAGAGACGCAGCACCGGCCGCCACGGCCCCGGCGATGACCGTTCGGCGGGAGAGCCCGCCACGTTGCGAGATTGTTTTCATGACCACACCGAATGGAAATGGTGGACCGGGCCGTGGCCATGGCCGACGCCCAGCGTATCGGCCGCGACCAGCGCGGCAGTGAGATAGTCCTTCGCGGCCCTGACCGCCGCCTCGAGCCCAAGTCCCTTCGCCAGCCCGGCAGCGATTGCCGCCGACAGCGTGCAGCCGGTGCCGTGGGTATTGCGGGTCGCCACGCGCGGTGCCTCGAACCGCAGGCAATCCCGGTCGGACACCAGGATATCGACCGAACGATCGCCTTCGGCGTGCCCCCCCTTCATCAGTACCGCCTTCGGTCCTAGCGCCAAGAGCCGCTCGCCTTGCCGGCGCATCGCCGCCTCGCTGTCTGCGACGTCCGCGTCAAGCAGTCGGGCCGCCTCGGGGAGGTTCGGGGTGATCACCAGCGCCAGCGGCAGCAGCGTGTCGCGCAGGACCGCCACCGCCTCCGGACGCAGCAGCGGATCACCGCTCTTGGCCACCATCACGGGATCGATGACGATGTTGGGCGCCCGATGCGCCGCCAGGCGTTCTGCGACCGTCTCGATCACCGCCGGCACGCTCAGCATCCCGACCTTCACCGCGTCGACGGACAGATCGTCGAAGACCGAATCGATCTGCTTCGCCACGAAATCCGGCGCGATGTCGAGCACCGCCTGGACGCCGGTGGTGTTCTGCGCGACGAGCGCTGTGATGACCGTTGCTCCGTAGACGCCCAGCGCCGAGAAGGTCTTCAGATCGGCCTGCATGCCTGCACCGGCGGTCGGATCGGTTCCGGCGATCGAGAGCGCCACGGGCGCGCGCCCGCCGCGAGCGGGGTCGGCGGTGAAGCTGTCTGGTCGCACCTGTTTCATGGGGAGGCAATCCTGTCACCGAAGTCCTGGGGGTCGAGCGCATAGAGTGCGTCGAGATAGGCCGGAACGAAGCTTCCGGGTCCTCGGGCCGTCGCTCCGGCGCGTTCGGCGGCTGCCTTGACGAAGGCGAGGCACGCCGCCGCCGCGAGGAAACGATCCGTCTCCACCGCCAGGAAACCGGCCATCAGCGCGGTGGCCGCGCATCCCGATGCTGTCACCAGCGCCATCAGCGGATGTCCGCCCGCCACCTCGACCTCGCGGGTTCCATCGGTCGCGAAATCCACCTCGCCGGTCCGCACCACCACCGCGCCGCTTTCGCGGGCCAACAGCCGTGCCGCCGCGTCGCCGCCGTCGCTGCCGCTCAACGCCGCGAGTTCCGCGCGATTGGCACGGATCACGGCTGGATGGCGCCGCGCCAGGTCACGGGCAAGCCCGAGCCTCGTCGGTGAGCGCTCGACGAACACGGGATCCAGTGCCCATGGCTTCCCGTCCGTTCGGGCGATACGGATCGCCACGTCGATCGCCTCGGCCCGCAGCGGGTCAAGCGTGCCGAGATTGACGAGCAGCGCCGACGCCCCGTGGATGAAGCCGGGCACCTCCGGCGGATTGACGGTCATCGACGGAATGCAGCCTGCTGCCAGAAGCACGTTCGCCGTGTAGGCTACCGCTGCGGCATTGGTGATGCAGTGCACGCGCGGACGCTCGGCCCGCAGCCGCGCGAGCAGCTCACCCGTCAGATCGCGCGCAGCGCCGCTCAACGGCCCGGGCCGCCGGCAGGATCAACCGCATCGCTTGGGGAAACTGTCCTGCTGTTCATCTCAACTCCCTCCGCCGGCATCATCCGGATCAGGTTCGACGGGTTGACCGCCCTGCGGCCTCTCAGTCCCGTTCGGGACACCCCAATGAGATCGTCTCGCACATCTATCCGACCTGCAGGCCGGTTTCAAGGGCTGTTCGGCAGGTTCCGGCTGCTGGACACCTGCACGGCGTCGGCATGACCTTGCGTGATCCGGCTCCAGTCGCGAGCCTGCACGGGTGGCAGCAATCGATGCTTCCAGCCGACGTCTGCCATCGCTTCCGGCATCGGACCGGCGGCGGCGATCGCAATCCGGAACCACCCGACTGGCAGGGCCTCCCCCAAGTCGCACCATTGCACCTTGGCGTACCGGCTCGGTTTGCCGTAGACCGGCACCCATGCCGGACCATCGCCACGAGGACGCACGGATGCAGCCATGACCGGGATCGACTACGAAGCCGAATACAACAACCGTGCGCGCGTCCCGGAGCATCCGGCCATCATCGAAGGCTGGGCGCGCGACGCAGCCGCGTTCCGCAACACCGCGAGCGCGGAACTGGATCTCGCCTACGGCCCACGCCAGCGCAATCGCGTCGACTTGTTCTTTCCCGCAGCGGACCGAAGGGTCGAACGCCTGGCGATCTTCATCCACGGCGGATACTGGCAGATGCTCGACAAGAGCTACTTCAGCCATCTCGCGCGCGGTCCCCTTGCCCACGGCATCGCCGTCGCCATGCCGACCTACACGCTGTGCCCCGAGGTCGGCATCGGCGAGATCATCGAGGAGATGCGCGCCCTCGTCCGCTTCCTGCATGACCGCTACCGCCTGCCGATGGCCGTCAGCGGCCATTCGGCCGGCGGTCACCTCGCCGCCGCACTGCTTGCAACCGACTGGACCGCACGCGGGCTGCCCGAAGCCGTGGTACCGGCCGCGCAACCGATCTCCGGACTGTTCGATCTGGTGCCGCTCGTCGCAACCACGCTCAACCGCGCGCTGAAGCTGGACTCCGTCGAGGCAGGTCGCGTCAGTCCGCTCAACTGGCCCTCGCCAGCCGGTCTCGCCCTGCACGCCTGGGTCGGCGGCGCGGAGAGCGACGAGTTCCTGCGTCAGAGTCGGGAAATCGTCGATGAATGGATCGAAGGGGGTGTCCGCGCCGAATATTTCGAGGCGACCGGAGCCAACCACTTCACCGTCATTGCCCCACTCGCCGAGCCCGACAGCGACATGACCCGCGATCTCGCCGCGCTGACGCCCGGCCGGGGCGGCTGAGGCGCGGACGCGGCGATCCGCGGCCGCCGACAGGCTGCGTCGTCGATGTAAGGCTTCGGGATGTAAGGCTTCGGGATGTAAGGCTTCGGCAAGCAAACTGCCGGAAGATGACCCATCATTCTCCGGGGACATCATCCATGCCGATTCGCCGCAATGCGCTCGCGCGGTTCGCCGTCGCGCTCCTGCTTGGTCTCGTCGTCACCGCCGCAGCCTCCGCGACCGCGCAGGCCGCTGCGCCCGACGTGCGGCCGTCGGTCTTCCTCCAGTGCCCGACCGCGCCCGGCGATCCAAACACCTATGCGCTGTGCGCCACGGCGCGATGCTGGGTGCTCGACGGCGTCGCCTACTGCAAGTGCGAGATCGAGAACGGCAGGAGCATCTCGCTGCCGTTCCACTATCGCGACCGAGGCCAGCGCCGGAACGTCTGCACGCTGTTGAAGGACGGTGTCGCCAACGGTTTCACGGTCAGCACCTATTCGACCCCGCGCCGGCTCGAACAGGACTACCGCCCGGCGGTGGAGAAGCTCGGTCCGCCGCTGGCGATCTACACCTGCGGCGGTCCGGTCGGAAACCAGCCCCAGGCCGGCTATTCGGCCCAGTGCGACGGCGGCATCTGCTTCAATTCGACGACCGGCAAGGAGTTCCCCGGCCTCGGCCCGATCGGCGAGGGCGAGATCGTGTGTTCCTGCCCGCCGGTGCCCGCGCCCAAGGTCGGCTTCCAGATGGCCGGCCCCTGGCACTGCCGGCCGGGTGCGCGCGACGTCGACGGCCGCTGCTGCGACAGGGAGTTTCACGACCGGTTCTGCAACGTCTCCAGCGTCTCGCAGACCGGTACGGAGATCATGGTCGGCGCCGTCACAGGCATCCCAGCGCTTCTGTCGAGGTTGCTCGACGGCAAGGCTCCGAAGATCAACCGCTGCGTTTTCCAGTAGCCAGGGCAGCGGACGGCGCCTGCGGGCGCCGCCGCACTGGCTGTCGGGCACAGGCGCCGGGATTTGCGGCAGCGCCGGGCTTGCCGGTGCTGCGCGCATCTGGTCACATCGAACCAGCCGCGGCGGGCCGGCAGCCTGCCCGCCGCTCCCCCCCAATGCTGTCGCGGAGGCGTGCATGATCCCCTTCTTCGTCCAGATCAAGTGCCACCTCGGCCGCGCCTACGAGGTGGCCGACCAGATCGCCAATGCCGAGATCGCCTCGGAGATCTATTCGACCGCGGGCGACTATGATCTTCTGGTCAAGTTCTACGTCGACAGCCAGACCGAGATCGGCCATTTCGTCAACGAGCAGGTGCACCGCTTCGAGGGTATCCGCGACACCTACACGATCATCACCTTCAAGGCGTTCTGAGATGCCGACTGGTCAGACCCGGGGTCAGACCGGCGGCGGGCTGGCCTGGCGCTGGCGGGCCCGTTCGATGCCGAGCTGGCGCTCGCGCCAGATCACGAACAGGCCGGCGGCGATGACGATCGACGCCCCGGCCAGGGTGATCGCCACGGGTCGGTCGCCGAACATCAGGTAGCCGAGAACGAGTGACCAGATCATCGCCGTGTAGTCGAACGGCGCGACGACCGAGGCCGGGGCGTAGCGGTAGCTCTGGGTCAGCAGGATCTGGCCGATTCCGCCGATCAGACCGATCGTGACCAGAAGCGCCGCCTCGCGCGGCGTCGGCACGGCCCAGCCGAACGGCAGGGTGCACAGCGCCAGCACCGTGCAGGTGACCGAGAAGTAGAACACGATCGAGCCCGTCGTCTCCGTTCCGGTGAGATGGCGGACCTGGATCATCGCCAGCGACGTCAGCGAGGCCGCCATCACCGCGACCAGCGCGCCGATCGCGCCCGCGTCGGCGGACGACCAGCCTTGACCCAGATAGGGCCACAGGATCATCACGATGCCGATGAAACCGACACCGACGGCGGACCAGCGGAAGATGCCGACCACCTCGCCCAGCAGCACCGTCGCCAGCGCCAGCGTTAGCAGCGGCGCGAGGAACTGGATCGCGGTGACGTCGGGCAGCGGCAGATAGGTGAGTGCGACCAGATAGGAGGCGAGAGCAAGCCCGCCGAAGCCGCCACGCAGCACATGTCCCCTGACGTTGCGGGTCCTGAGCGCTCGCGGAAACTCGCCGCGCCAGGTCAGCCAGACCGACAGCGGCAGCAACGCGAAGAAGCTGCGGGCGAACATCACCTCGCCGACCGGCACGGTCTCCGACAGGAGCTTCATCAGCGCCGCCATGACCATGAGCACGAGGGTCGAGGCGACCTTCAGGCCGATGCCGATGAGATGATGCAGTGACGCCTCCCTTACCTGTTCCGGACAAGCACGAAACGCAGCGATTGACAATTGTTGCTGGCGCATCCGTGATCTGCATTCGGCGTCCGGCGGATTCGCCGCCCCGGGGACGCCCGGTCCGGGAGACCACGCAATGATGGCGCTGCCCTTCCTCACCGCTTTCCTCGCCCTTCTCGGCGGGGCCTTCGCATCGCGGGCGATCGGGATCGCCCTGTGGGCCGTCACGCTCGTGCTGATCCTCGTGCTGTTTCGGCTGCACGCCACCGACCCCCTCGACATCGTGCTCTGAGGCCCGCTCCCGATGTCGCCGGAATTCGCGCGCAGCCTCAATGCCCTCGGACTGCTCGGCCTCTGCGTCGTCCTCGGTTACGCCTTCGCCGACCAGTTCCTGAAGCACGACCTGCCATGCCCGCTGTGCCTGCTGCAGCGGATGGGATTCGTCGCAGCCGGTGTCGGCATCGCCTTCAACCTCTGCTTCGGACCGCGCCCGGCCCATTACTCCATCGCCATCCTGTCGGCAGTTGTCGGGGGGCACCGCCGCGCTGCGCCAGATCGCGCTGCACGTCGTCCCGGGGACGGGCACCTACGGCGATACATTTCTGGGACTGCACTTCTACTCCTGGGCCTTCATCGTGTTCGGGCTGATCATTGCCGGCTCGGCGCTGATGCTGCTGTTCGAGCGTCAGTTTGAGGTCGCGCCCGGTCCGCGCCCCCGGCTGACCGGGCTCGCGCTCGTCTCGTTCTGGCTATTCGCGCTTCGGGCGCTCGGCAATGGACTCTCGACCTTGGCCGAGTGCGAACTCGGCCTGTGCCCGGACAATCCGACCGAGTACCAACTCTTCGCGCCAACTCCTGCCCCGGCATCCGATTGAGCGGGGTTGGCACGGACGCCCCGAAGCGCCATATCGCGCGGGAGTCCGCCCCACGCCTGGCCGCCATTGCACGCGGACGGAATCCGCATCACATGACCGACAACCACGAGGCCTCACTTGCACTCGACCGGCGTGCCGGCTGGCCAGCCGAGATGCGCCGGCTGCTCGACAAGTATCCGCGTCCCTGGACCGATCGGCCCGACCTCGGCCAGCTTTCGCGATTCTGGCTCGGCCGTCATGACATGTTCCGGGAGCTGAACACGGCAATGCTGCAGGCGTCGCAGGCGCTGAAGGCCGGCACCGTGCCCCCGGAAGCGTTCCGAACCTGGTTCCAGCCGCGCATCCGCTTCTTCCTCGGCGAACTGCACGGGCACCACATGATCGAGGATCAGCACTATTTTCCGGTGCTGATGCGAATCGAGGCCGACCTCGCCCGCGGCTTCACGGTACTGGAGGCCGACCACGAGGCGATCCACGAGGGCTTGGCAACGCTGCAGAGCGCCAGCAACGATCTGCTCAACGCGCTCGCCGGACCGCCCGACAGGCGCCGCTTCGCAGCAGACGCGATGTCCGAGCGGCTCGACGGCTTCCTGAAGTCGCTCGTGCGCCATCTCGACGACGAAGAGGATCTGATCATCCCGATCCTGCTCGACCGCGGCGAGAACCTGCTCGGGTAGCCCGCGGCAGGATCGCCTTCCGGCAATCGGCAGCGAGTCAGTCATCCCTGCCGCGGCGACGGCCGGGTGCCGGGATCGGCAGGGCAGGATGTCCGGCGTGGAGGCGCTCCGATCGGAGATGTTCGCCAAGGCCCATCCGGAACGACGCGCACGGGCTTTGGCTGCCGATGGCAGCCTCTCAGCCGTAGGTCCCTGCGTATGTGTCCCGCAGCACGTTCTTCTGCACCTTGCCCATGGCATTGCGCGGCAGTTCATCCACGAAGAACACCCGCTTCGGCAGCTTGTAGGCAGCGAGGCGCTGCTTCAGCGCGCCGATCACGGACGCCTCGTCGAGGCTGGCGCCCTTCTCCAGCACTACCACCGCCGTGACCCCCTCGCCGAAATCCTTGTGCGGCAGACCGATCACCGCCGATTCGACCACCCCCTCCATCGCGTCGATCTCGCCCTCGACCTCCTTCGGGTAGACGTTGAAGCCGCCGGAGATGATGAGGTCCTTGGCACGTCCGACGATGGTGACATAGCCATCCGCGTCGATGGTGGCGACGTCGCCGGTGATGAAGAAGCCGTCCGGGCGGAACTCGGCCGCCGTCTTCTCCGGCATCCGCCAGTATCCCTTGAAAACATTGGGGCCCTTCACCTCGATCACCCCGATTTCGCCACGCGGAAGCTCCCGGCCCGTTTCCGGATCGGCGATGCGGACGGAAATGCCGGGCAGTGGAAACCCGACCGTTCCCGCCCGCCGTTCGCCGTCATAGGGATTGGAGGTGTTCATGTTGGTCTCGGTCATGCCGTAGCGCTCGAGGATGCGGTGGCCGGTCCGCGCCTCGAAGGCGCGATGTGTCTCGGCGAGCAGCGGCGCCGAACCCGACACGAACAGCCGCATCGTCCGCGTCGCCTCGCGGTCGAGCTCCGGCATTTCGAGCAGCCGGGTATAGAAGGTCGGAACGCCCATCATGCTGGTCGCACGCGGCATCAGCGACAGGACCTCGCGGGCATCGAACTTCGGCAGGAAGATCATGGACGCGCCAGCCGCCAGGATCGTGTTCGTCGCAACGAACAGGCCGTGCGTATGGTAGACCGGCAGCGCGTGGATCAGCACGTCGTCACCGGTGAAGCGCCAGTAGTCGACCAGAACCTCGGCATTCGACCACAGGTTCTCATGGGTCAGCATCGCTCCCTTGGACCGTCCGGTCGTTCCGGACGTGTAAAGGATCGCGGCCAGATCGTCGGCAGCGCGCGGCACGTCGGCGAATGCCGCGGACTCGGCGGCCGCCCTGTCGGCAAGCGAGCCGCTGCCGTCCGCATCGAGCGTCTCGACAGCGCGTACGCCGGCCGCCTCCGGCAGGGCGGCAACCGCCTCGCGTACCGACGGCCGGCAGACGACGACGGACGGCTCGGCGTCGCCGATGAAATAGGCGAGTTCAGCGAGCGTGTAGGCGGTGTTGAGGGGCAGATAGACGGCTCCGGCCCGGACGCAGGCCAGGTAGAGAAACAGGGCTCGCGGCGATTTGTCGACCTGTACCGCCACCCGATCGCCCGGTTCCACCCCGAGTCCGACCAGCGCATTGGCAAGCTTCGCCGTCTCGCGCTCCAGATCGCCATAGGTCGTGACGGCTCCATCCGCCGTCTCGAGGAAGCGTGTCGCAGCTGCCGGAAAGCGGCCGGCGAGCCGGCGATAGAGCGCTGTCGTCATGTCGGGGATTCCGTCGATCGTCGTTGTCAGGTCTCTTCGGTGCGGCATCGCTCCGCGGTGTGTCGTCAGCAGCGAACGGCTACCACAAACAGGCGAGGAAAGCGCAACAGCACCTTGCCGTCACTGCGGGGCGGATAGGCGGTGGCGACGCGGCGGGTGTAGGCAGTCAGATAGTCCGCGCGGGCGGCGGCATCGAGCGGCTCCAGGAACGGTCGCAGGCCGGCTCCCTCCATCCAGGCCACCACTGCTTCGGCTCCGTCGAGGGGAATATTGTAGACGGTGTGCCAGATATCGACCATGGCCGAGAGGGGGGCCAGCGCGTCATAATACGCCTCGGGCGGCGGCAGCAGCTGCCGCGCCGCTGCCGCATCCCGCAGCAGGTCCCGCCAGGGGCCGTCCGCGGCCGTCTCGACCATCGCCCGATGGCTGGGCTCGGCAAGATTGTCCGGCATCTGCACGGCGAGCACGGCGCCCGGCCGCAGCGCCGCGAGCAGACGGACCATCACGCCGAGATGATTCGGCACCCAGTGCAGCACCGCATTGGCGAACAGCAGGTCCTCGGCGCCGCTCGGCATCCAGACCCCCACATCTTCCGCCAGGAAGGCGAGACCCGGCAGCCGCTTGCGCGCCGCGGCCAGCATGTCGGGCGAAGCGTCGAGGCCTGCGACCTCGGCGGAAGGCCAGCGGCCGACGAGCAGTTCCGTCGAATTGCCGGGTCCGCAGCCCAGATCGACCACCAACCGGGGCGCGACCAGCGGAACCCGCGCCAGCAGCTCGGCGGCGGCACGGCCGCGCTCGTCCTCGAAGCGGACATACTGGCTGGCGGACCAGGTAATCATGGGCACAGCGATACACTGCGCCCGCATTCTCCGCCAGCCTGCGCCTGACGGCAGCTCAGCATGCACTAACCAACCCCGTTATGCGGGCGTTAACGCGCATCCGGACAAGCTTGCCCGCAAAGGATGTCCCGATGGCAAAGGCGAAGCATACCGGAGCGGACGCGCCGCGGATGGAGGCAGACGAAGTCGCGCGGATGCGTCGGCTCGAGGAGTACGACATCATCGGGACATCGCCGGAACGCGAATACGACGATATCGCCCGCCTCGCCGCCGACGCCCTGAACGCCCCGATCGCCCTTCTCTGTCTGACCGAACGCGACCGGCACTGGTTCAAGGCGCATATCGGAACCGATCTGGTCGAGGTGCCGCGCAGCGAGAGCTTCTGCGACCATGCGATGCGCGACGATCGCGTCTTCGTGGTGCCGGATGCGTCTGCGGATCCGCGCTTCCGGGACTATCCCCTCGTCGCTGGCCCTCCAGGCCTGCGCTTCTACGCAGGAAAGACGATCGTCGCGGCGGATGGACACCAGATCGGCACGCTGTGCGTCTGCGACACCGAACCGCGCAGCGGCATCGACGCGCGTCAGAGGCGGGCGATCGAGAGTCTCGCGCGCCTCGCCGCAGACCGGCTGGAACTGCGCCGTCACCAGTTGCGGATGCAACTGGAGCGCCGTCGCGCCGCCGAGGCGGAGGCGGAGGCACGGCGCGCGCACGAACGGCTGCGCGATGCCATCGAGATGGTTCCCCAGGCGCTCGTCTTCCGCGACGCCGACGACCGGTACGTGCTGTGGAACCGGCGCTATGCCGAGCTCTACAGCGATATCGCCGACCTTCTGAAACCCGGGATCTCCTATGAGGAGATACTGCGCGCGAGCCTCGACCGCGGCAACCATGTCGAGGCGATCGACGACAAGGAGGCCTGGCTGGCCAACCGGCTGGTCAAGCGCAACGGGGTGGCGCCGATCCGCGAACAGAAGCTGCGGGACGGACGCTGGTTGCGGATCGAGGAGCGCCAGACGGCCGATGGCGGCGTCGTCGGCGTCCATATCGACATCACCGAGCTGAAGACGCGCGAGGCACATTTCCGCCTTCTCTTCGAGGGCAATCCGCTGCCGATGTTCGTCTTCGACCGCAGCTCGCTGGTCTTGCTGGCGGTGAACCAGGCGATGATCGATCAGCTGGGCTACGATCGCGATGCCCTGATCGGCATGAATGTCCTCGCATTGCACGCGCAGGACGAACGGGACACCGTCCGGACGGTGATAGGTTCCGACCGTCTGGAAATGTCACCGGTTGTGGTCCGCCGCTATATCACGGCAGGTGGCAGCATCATCCATGCCCTGCCCTATCGCCAGGTGATCGACTATCATGGCACCTCGGCGGTGCTGGTTGCGCTGGTGGACGTGACGGAACGGATCGCCGCCGAGGAGCGCGTCAGCTATCTGGCTCACCACGACACCCTGACCGGGCTGCCGAACCGTGCGGCTTTCGAAGCCCGCCTCGACCGGGCCGTTTCGGAGGCCCGCAGGACGAGGACCAATGTCGGCCTCTGCCTTATCGACATCGACCATTTCAAGGACATCAACGACACGCTCGGCCACGGCGCCGGCGATGCCGTGCTGCGGTTCGTCGCCGATCATCTGCGCCAGGCCGTGCGCACCAGCGATTTCATCGCCAGGCTCGGCGGTGACGAGTTCGCGGTGATCCTTCCCGACATCTCGGGCGATCGCGCCCTCGAGGTGGTCAGCAAGCGACTGCTCGGCCTCGACGCCGTGCGGTTGAAGGAGGTGGCGTTGCCCGCGGGATTGAGCGCAAGCATCGGCATCGCCCGATTTCCGGCAGACGCTTGGACCGCCGAGCAGCTCATCCAGAATGCCGACATTGCCCTGTACCGCTCGAAGACGTCCGGCCGGGCGCGGCTGACGGTCTTCGACAGCGAGCTGCGCCGGCGGATCCACGAGCGCATCAACCTGAAGAACCGGTTCCGGCAGGCAATTCGCGCCGGCGAGATCATGCCCTATTACCAGGCGATCATCGACCTCGACAGCGGTCGCGTCTGCGGGCTGGAAGCGCTCGCCCGCTGGCGGCATCCGGACCGCGGCGTGATCGCCGCCGCGGCCTTCGCCGACGTCTTCGAGGACGCCGAACTGTCGGCCGAACTCGGCCTCGCCATGCTCGAGCGCTCAACCGACGACATGCAGGACTGGGAGAGGCTCCGGCTTCCCTATTGCCGTATCGGGCTCAACGTCACGGCCGGTGATCTGCGACTGCCGGGATTCGTCGACGAGGTCCTCGCGACCCTCTCGGCAAAGCGACTCGATCCGACGCGGCTGCTGGTCGAGGTGACCGAGAACGTCGTCATTGACCGCGAGGACGGACTCGTCATAACCGCTTTGAACGAGCTTGCCCGGCACGGCCTGCGTATCGCGCTCGACGACTTCGGAACCGGTCACGCCTCGCTCACCCACCTCAAGAAGGTCGATGTGTTCAGCCTCAAGATCGACCAGTCCTTCGTGCGCAACCTTGTCGGCAACCGCGAGGACCGGGCGATCGTCAATGCCGTGATCGGGCTCGGGGCGAGCCTTGGCATCCGCACCGTCGCCGAGGGCATAGAGACGATCGAGCAGGCCGCGATGCTGCGCGCCGCAGGCTGCACCGCCGGCCAGGGTTACCTGTTCAGCCGGCCGATTCCGGCCGGCGAGGTGCCGCGTCTCGTCACCGCCTACGCGGACACGCCGTGGTCTCCGGCGGCGAATGCCGCGACGCGGGTTGCCTGACGGATCAGCTGCGCGTCAGTCGCTTGTACTTGATCCGCTTCGGCATCACCGCGTCCGATCCGAGGCGGCGCTTCTTGTCTTCCTCGTAGGCCTGGAAGTTGCCCTCGAACCATTCGACATGGCTGTCGCCCTCGAAGGCGAGGATGTGCGTGGCGAGCCGATCGAGAAACATGCGTTCGTGGCTGATCACCACCACGCAGCCGGCGAACTCCTCAAGCGCGTCCTCGAGCGCGCCCAGTGTCTCGGTGTCGAGATCGTTGGTGGGTTCGTCGAGCAGGAGCACGTTGGCGCCGGACTTGAGCACCTTGGCCAGATGCACCCGATTGCGCTGGCCGCCTGACAGCGAGCCGACCTTCTGCTGCTGGTCGCCGCCCTTGAAGTTGAAGGCCGCGGTGTAGGCGCGGGAGTTGACCTCGCGCTTGCCGAGCGTGATCACATCGTTGCCGCCGGAGATCTCCTCCCACACGGTCTTGTTGGGATCGAGTGCGTCGCGGCTCTGGTCGACATAGCCGAGCTGGACCGTCTCTCCCAGCCGGATGATGCCGGAATCCGGCGTCTCCTGCCCGGTGATCATCCGGAACAGCGTGGTCTTGCCGGCACCATTGGGGCCGATCACGCCGACGATGCCGCCAGGTGGCAACCTGAACGAGAGATCGTCGATCAGCAGCCGGTCGCCATAGCCCTTTGACAGATGTTCGACCTCGATCACGACATCGCCCAGGCGCGGTCCCGGCGGAATGACGATCTCGACATTGCCGGCGCGCATGCGCTCCTCGTTCTGGCGCAGAAGGTCGTCATAGGCCTGGATGCGGGCCTTGGACTTCGCCTGCCGCGCGCGCGGGCTCGCGGCGATCCATTCGCGCTCCCGCGCCAGCGCCCGTTCGCGCGCGGCATCCTCGCGGCCTTCCTGCTCGAGACGCTTGGCCTTCTTCTCGAGGTAGATCGAATAGTTGCCCTCGTAGGGAATGCCGCGCCCGCGATCGAGCTCGAGGATCCAGCCCGTCACGTTGTCAAGGAAGTAGCGGTCGTGGGTGACGATCAGGATCGCGCCGGGATACTCGCGCAGATGATTCTCCAGCCAGTGCACCGTCTCCGCATCGAGGTGGTTCGTCGGCTCGTCGAGCAGCAGCAGATCGGGCTGTTCGAGCAGCAGCCGGCACAGCGCCACGCGGCGCCTCTCGCCACCCGACAGCGCCGAAACGTCCGCGTCCGGCGGTGGGCAGCGCAACGCATCCATCGCCTGCTCGACCTGGCTGTCGAGGTCCCACAGATTGAGACGGTCGATCTCGTCCTGCAGCCTGCCGGCCTCTTCTGCCGTCTCGTCGGAATAGTTCATCATCAGGTCGTTGTAGCGATCGAGGATCGCCTGCTTGGCCGCCACGCCGTCCATGACGTTGCCGCGCACGTCCTTGGACGGATCAAGCTGCGGTTCCTGGGGCAGGTATCCGCAGCGCGCGCCATCGGCGAGCCAGGCCTCGCCCGTGAACTCCCTGTCGAGACCGGCCATGATCCTGAGCAGCGTCGACTTGCCGGAGCCGTTGGGGCCGAGCACGCCGATCTTGGCATCCGGATAGAAGCTCAGGTTGATGTTTTCCAGGACCTTCTTGCCACCCGTATAGGTCTTTGTCAGGCCCTGCATGTGATAGATGAACTGGCGCGCCATCGTCGGCCTCGAACCCGTTGTCACGACTGTCGGGGAATATCGGCTGCCCTTCTAGGGCATGGCCGGAGGGTACGCAACGGGGCGGGATCCGCCCCCATCTCCCACAACCGGCGGCGCCGGCCATTGGCAACCGAATGTCAATTTTTGCACAGAACACTTGGATCTGCGGATCAGAGCCTGGATGAGAAAGATCATGCCGCTCTTCGCCGAAGCGTATCACGAGTTTTCGGACGAACAGATTCATTCACCCAGCCTCAAACGGCTTCGCTCCATCTGGCAGACCTGCGCACGGGGCGGACTGCCACAGCTCGCCGACATGATGCAGCACGGCCTCGGCGATCTCGACGACCGCTATTCGCTGAAGGTGCCCGAAGGCAGCGGCCACTTCATCTACACCCATTACGGCCACACGCTGGCGCGCTTCTCCCGCCAGAACCTGCTCGGACTGACGACGCGCCGGCTTCCCGCCGACATCCGCAACTTCCTGGTGCGCGAATACAACAAGGTCATCCTGACCGGCCAGCCGGTGTTCCTGATCAGTTCCGGTTACGAGGACAGCCTCGACATCTGGGAATGGCTCATCGTGCCAGCACGCATGGAAGGTGGTCTGACGGTGCTGGTCGGCATGGGCGAGCCACGCAACATGCGCGACACCCTGTCCGACACGATCCTCGAGGCCTCGCCCGATGCCATCATCGCCATCCAGGCAATCCAGGACGATTTCGGCACGGTCTATGACGGCCGGATCATCGCGCTCAACGAGAGCGCCTGCCGGGCCATGGGCAAGACCCGCGGGCAGCTGATCCACCAGCCCCTGCTCGCAATCTTTCCGCAGCTGCAGGACAACGGCATCTGGGATCTCTGCCTCGAGGTCCTCGCAGCCCGAACGGCCATCCGTTTCGACATCGATGCCCAGCCGCTGAGCTTCGGACTGCAGAGGATGACGCTGTTCCCCATGACCGGCGGACTCGCCATCATGATGCAGGATATCTCCGACCTGTCCGGCGAGGCCGTGCCGCTCATCGGCTGCCGTCCATCCAACATCTCGCGCTTCGCGGCCGCCGCGGCCTGATCGCCGGCGCCGCCGGCATCCCCGTCCGCCCGATACGTCGCGGCGGACGCAAGGCGCGGCTTGACATTTCAACATTTCTTGTATCATTGAACCATGGACGATGACCTCGCCGTCACCCGCCTCGCCGCGCTCGGGCAGATCCACAGGCTTGCCCTGTTCCGGCGGCTCGTGCGCGCCGGCCCTTCCGGGCTGGCGGCGGGTGTGCTTGCAGCGGACTGCGCTCTCCAGCCCTCGGCTCTGAGCTTCCACATCGGCCATCTCGAGCGCTCCGGCCTCGTGACCAGCCGCCGCGAAGGGCGCCACGTCTACTATGCCGTCGCCGTCGAGGAGATGAGGCGGCTGCTCGTGCACCTCACCGCGGACTGTTGCGATGGCCATCCCGAGATCTGCGGCGGCCTTGCCGTTGCCATCGCCAACCCGCCAGCCTGCGAGACGGAATCATGCTGAAGGACTCCGCGCACTACAATGTGCTGTTCCTGTGCACCGGCAACTCGGCCCGCTCGATCATCGCCGAGGCGATCATGAACCGGCTCGGTGCGCCGCGCTTCAAGGCCTGGTCGGCGGGTAGTCAGCCGAAGGGCGAGGTGCATCCCTACACACTCGATCTGCTGCGCTCGCTCAATCACGACGTCACCGGCTTGCGCTCGAAGTCGTGGGACGAGTTCGCCCGCCCCGACGCGCCGCCGCTCGATTTCGTCTTCACCGTCTGCGACAACGCGGCCAACGAAGTCTGCCCGATCTGGCCGGGACAGCCGATGTCAGCGCATTGGGGTGTGCCTGATCCCGCGGCCGTCGAGGGCAGCGAAGCGTTGAAGCGCGCGGCCTTCGCCGACACCTACCGGATGATGCACCAGCGCATCTCCATCTTCACCAGCCTGCCGATCGCCTCGCTCGACAAGCTCTCCCTGCAGAAGCGGCTCGACGAGATCGGCCGCAACCGCGACAAGGCCGGAGAGACCGCGGCCTGATCACTGCCAGCTGCCATCCACGACACCGAAGCGACGAGGTCCGCGGCGTGACGCTGTTCGAGAGATACCTGACCCTGTGGGTCGGCCTGTGCATCGTGGTCGGCGTTGCCCTCGGCCACTTCCTGCCCGACCTGTTTCAGGCGATCGGAGCTGCAGAGATTGCCAGGGTAAACCTGCCGGTGGCCGTGCTGATCTGGCTGATGATCATCCCGATGCTGGCCAGGATCGACTTTGCCGCCCTCGCCAGCGTCCGCGCGCACTGGCGCGGCATCGGCGTGACTCTGTTCGTGAACTGGGCGGTGAAGCCATTCTCGATGGCACTGCTCGGCTGGCTGTTCATCGGATGGCTGTTCCGCCGATGGCTGCCCGCCGACCAGATTGACGGCTACATAGCCGGCCTGATCCTGCTGGCGGCCGCGCCCTGCACGGCGATGGTGTTCGTGTGGAGCAACCTGTCCGACGGCGAACCGCACTTCACCCTGTCGCAGGTGGCGCTGAACGACGTCATCATGGTGTTTGCCTTCGCGCCGATCGTGGGCCTGCTGCTGGGGCTGTCTGCGATCGTCGTGCCGTGGGACACGCTGATCCTGTCGGTTGCGCTCTACATCGTCGTTCCGGTGATCATTGCCCAGCTGCTGCGTCGGCGCCGGCTGGCGTCCGGTGGCGAGCCCGCACTGCGGCGCCTGCTCGCCGTCATGCAGCCGGTGTCGCTCCTGGCCCTGCTGATGACGCTCGTCCTGCTGTTCGGCTTCCAGGGAGAGCAGATCATCGCCCAGCCGCTCATCATCGCCATGCTGGCAGTGCCGATCCTGATCCAGGTCTACTTCAATTCGGGGCTCGCCTATCTGCTCAATCGGGTGACCGGCGAGGCTCATTGCGTGGCCGCGCCATCGGCGCTGATCGGCGCGTCGAACTTCTTCGAGCTCGCCGTCGCCGCCGCGATCAGCCTGTTCGGGTTCCACTCCGGCGCCGCCCTCGCCACGGTCGTCGGCGTCCTCATCGAGGTCCCGGTGATGTTGTCCGTCGTCAGGATCGTCAACGCGACCAAACCCTGGTACGAGCGCGGTCTGCGCCGCGCGCCGGATCCGGCGACCGGGCCTGCGGGTCAAGGCTGAGGCAGACTCACGCAGCCGCCGGCGGCATCGATGCCTGCTGCTTGAGCATCGCCGCCGCCCGCGCATAGCCGCCTGCTGCCCCGTCGATGAAGTGGATGTGGTCATCGCGCGTCAGCGACGGCACCAGACAGGTCATCAGCGCCGCATCCTGCGCATGCAGGCCGTACTGGGCGATTCCCCGCGCGGCTGCCTCCTCCAGTTCGGCGCGCAACCGTGCCTCGACCCCGGCGTCAGCATCGACCGTCATGCGCAGCCCGTCGTCGAACTTGCGGAAGTCGGAGTTGCGCGCGGTAACGGTCTTGTAGCGTTCCGGATCGAAATCGCCCAGCTTGCGGCCGGCGAGGAACACGACAGCCGCCATCAGCGATAGCGCCAGCAGCCGCACATAGGCGATCGCGACACCAAGCCGCCCCTTGCCGCTGCGCGCCTCGATCCCCAGCCCGCCGGGCGGGAACCGCCAGCGCAGCGTCGTCGGGCTGACCGGATTGCCTCGGTCCGGCGCGGCCTCGACGATCGCGGATATGCGACTGACCAGGGCTGCGAAGGCATCGGCGGGGGCGCCCGGCGCCGGACGTACCAGGATCGACAGGATCCGCCCGTTGCGCGCGGCAATCGGCTCCCATCGACACGACAGACCGGCAAGGTCCGGCCAAGCGCCGGGAGCGGCTTCGGGAAGCGTGATCAGTCCGGCCTTGAGCTGCTCCTCCGCCCAGTTCAGCCCGTTGCCGGAAAACAGCGCAAAGGCAACGTCGGGCGACACCCCGAACCGGGCAATGCGCACGTCGTGGCCCGCTGCGCGAATGGCGTCGACGCCGATGGTGCCCACCCGCAGATCCAGATCGAGTGCTTCGGCCGCATACCGCCGCACCGAGGCCATCGCCGCGCCCGCTGCCGCGCCCATCGTCCCGGGCAATGCAACGGCGGCGCCATCCCCGCCGAAGACGAACGGGAAATCCCGCGTCGCAAGCGCGTTCATGAGCGCCGCGATGACCGACGCCCCCACCATGTTGACGGCCTTGTAGCGGCCCTCGGCGATCGCTTGGGTGGAGTTTCGGACATCCGCCACACCGATGATCCAGCCCGGCGGCAGAGGCGTGTAGCGCTGCCCATCGCCGACATCCTCGAAGCGTTCAAGGATCGGAATGCTCCGGTAGAAGTCGAGATCGTTCGTCGTCATGGCGCATCCGGCAACAGCGTCGCCGGTTCCGCCGGCGCGTGCTCTCAGCATACGCTCAGGGCCGCCGGATCGGATGCCCCGCCGGCGTCACGATCGCGTGCCTTCGCCGAAATCTGCTGTGCCGGCAGGCCGGATCAGAGCGAGGCGAACAGCTTGGCGTTCGGACAGAACCGTTCGGCACCGTCCGTGCCCTCGGTCTGCTCCATCCACCGGGCGCAGACCTCGACCGAGCCGCAATCCATGCAGCGGCGTGCCGCGCGCTCCAACGACATCGCCTCGCAGATCGTGATGGTGTCGCCCTGCAGCGTACCGTACCGCCGCATCATCTCGCCCATCAGCCGGGCATGACGCTCCCGGTTCGCCATCAGTCGCTCGAACATCGGTGATCCTCCCTGGCATCAGCACGACGACCGCCGCCGCGCATGACGCCCCTGTGTCGTCTCGTCCCTGTGTCGTCTCGTCCCTGTGTCGTCTCGTCCCTGTGTCGTCTCGTCCCTGTGTCGTCTCGTCCCTGTGTCGTCTCGTTACTGTGTCGCGTCAGGAGCGTAGCGCACCCGCCGCCGTAGTTGCATCCGCAACACTACGGACCTCCGCCGGACGGCCACAGCGGCGCCGGTGCACCACGATCCGGTCAGCCCGCTGCACCTCGATCCGCATCGGCGGCTCAACAACATGCCGCTAGGGAGCTGCTCCACGGCTTCGTCTATGGGGTGTTCCTGCATGCCGGACTGATGGCGGCGACGCTGCTCACCCATGTCGTGCCGGTGATCCCGCTGTGGCTGTATCCGGCCATCCTATTCGCGACCGCCTCGGTACCACTGGCAATCCGCCTGCGGGCAAGCCGGTCGGCGGTCCCGTCCGTCACCCGCCCCGACTCGCCAGCACCCGCTTCGTCCGGGCGGTAGGCGCCGCAGTCAGCGGATCGTCGGGCCAGGGATGCTTCGGGTAGCGCCCCTTCATCTCTGCCTTCACCTGGCGATATCCGTCGCGCCAGAAGGTGGCGAGATCGGAGGTGATCTGCACCGGCCGGCCGGCCGGCGACAGCAGATGGACCAGCACCGGCACCCGCCCTCCGGCGATGCGCGGCGTCTCGGTCGCCCCGAACATCTCCTGCAATTTCACCGCCAGCACCGGTATCTCGCCCGCGCAATAGTCGAGCCGGAGGCGGGAGCCGCTGGGGACTTCCAGATGCGTCGGGGCAAGGTCGTCGAGCCGCCGGCGCGCCTCCCAGTCGAGCCCACTTGCCAGAATGGTGGCGAGATCGAGTCGGGACAGGTCGGCGAGCCGGGTCACGCCGACGAGATGCGGAGCCAGCCAGTCGCCGATCGTCGCGGCAAGTGCCTCGTCAGACAGGTCTGGCCAGTCCATCCCGTCCGATATCCGCCGCAGAAGGGCGACGCGGGCGCGCAGCTGGCGGGCTTCCTCGCTCCACGGCAGACGGCCGATCCCGCGCGCCGCCACCGCTGCCGATAGCGCCCGCGCCACCGCGTCCTGGTCGGGCCGCTCGATCGGCCGCTCGTCGAGCACGATCGCCATGAATCGGCGCAGCCGGTGCGCCGTCACCCGGTCGGCCCGTGCGTCATAGGCGATCTCATCGGCCTCGATGATGCGGTCTGCGAAGGCGGACTCGATCTCCTGGCGCACGATCGGCACGGCGAGCCGGATCCGCGCATCCGCTTCGCCGCCGCCGACGGTCGCAACCGCAAGAAGCGCCTCCCCGGCCAACGGATCCTCGGGCGGAAGACTGGCGCCCCGTCCGCCGGCGAGCCGGAACCGTCCGATTCCGCCGCGCTGCTGGGCGATGCGGTCGGGATAGGCGAGCATCGAGATGCGCCCTGCCGCGCCGGCCGGATCGGCGCTGGCCTCCACGCCGAGCCGCCGGCGCCACGCGCGTGCCGCGAGCAACGCCCGGCGCCGCGCGCCCTCGTCCAGGCGCGCCCCGGCTGGAAGGCCGCCCCTCGCACCATGCCGCAAGATCTCGATCCGGGTCCTGAGGTCGGCATCACATGCGCAGCCCGACCCGACCAGGATGTCGCGCTCCTCGATCAGGGCTGCGATCTCGCAGGCGATCGCGGCCTCGCCGTGCTCCTGCGCGGCGAGCAGCATGTGGGCGAGACGGGGATGCGCGCCAAGTCGCGCCATCGCCCTGCCATGCGCCGTGATGCCGCCATCGCTGTCGACTGCACCGAGCAGCCTCAACAGGTCCCGCGCCTGCGCCAGCGCCGCCTCGGGCGGTGGATCAAGCCAGGCCAGCGTCGAGGCGTCGCGCACGCCCCACTGGGCGAGCTCGAGCGCCAGCGGGGCGAGGTCGGCGTCGAGAATTTCCGGGCGGTCGTAGGCGACGAGACCGCGTTCCTCGGCCAGGCTCCACAACCGGTAGCAGACGCCCGGCGCGGTGCGCCCGGCCCGTCCGCGCCGCTGCTCGGCCGCCGCCCTCGACACCGGCACCGTTTCCAGCCGACTCATCGCGCTCACAGGATCGAACCGCGCGCGCCGCGACAGGCCGCCATCGATGACGACCCGCACCCCGTCGATGGTCAGGCTGGTCTCGGCGATCGACGTCGCCAGTACCACCTTGCGGCGTCCCCCTGCCGATGGCCGGATCGCCGCGTCCTGTGCCGCCCTGTCCAGCGCGCCATAGAGCGGCATCACGTCGGCGGACTCAGGAAGCCCGGCTTCGGCGATCAGTGCCGCGAGGCGACGGATCTCGCCCTCCCCCGGCAGGAAGACGAGCATGTCCCCGTCGGTATCGGCGAGCGCACGCCGTACGGCCTCGGCCATTGCCGGAACGAAGCGGTCACGCGGCGGCCGGCGCAGATGGCGCGTCTCGACCGGAAAGCTGCGCCCCTGGGTGCGAATCACCGGCGCCCCGCCAAGCAGGGCGGCGACCGCCGATCCGTCGAGCGTCGCGGACATCACCAACAGCTTCAGATCATCCCGAAGGCTCGTCACCTCCAGCGTCAGCGCCAGCCCCAGATCGGCCTGCAGGCTGCGCTCGTGGAACTCGTCGAAGATGACGAGTCCGACACCCTCGAGCCCCGGATCGGACTGAAGCCGCCGCGTCAGGATACCCTCCGTGACCACCTCAATGCGGGTGGTGCGGCCGACGACGGAATCGAGGCGTGTGCGGTAGCCGACCGTCTCGCCGACCGCCTCGCCGAGCATGTCGGCCATGCGCTGGGCGGCGGCACGGGCGGCAAGGCGCCTCGGCTCGAGCATCACGATCCGCCGTCCCGCGAGCCAGGGTGCTTCGAGCAGCGCCAGTGGCACACGCGTCGTCTTGCCGGCACCGGGCGGCGCCTCGAGCACGGCGGCAGAATGGTCGGCGAGTGCTGCCTCCAGCTCCGGCAGCACGGCTTCGATGGGAAGATCCGTCATCGGACAGTCGGGTCCGCTGTGCTCGCGTGTCTCATGGTCTGGCGGCAACCCGGAAGGTGTTGATCGCCAGGATCCGGCAATCCGGAGCCGTGCGGCGGCACTCCGCCATGGCCGACTCCGTCGCCTCGCGCTGGCTGCCGCGCCCGACGGTGACACCGATGTCGCCCGCCCCGACCGCCACCGCGCGCCAGTCCGGTCCGGCGTAGACCGCCATCACCCGCTCGCGCTGGGCAGGGCTCAACGCCATATCGCTCTCCGGCCGGAACAGGCCCTCGATCTCGACACCTTCAGGAAACGGAAAGGCGAACCGATCGTCTACCGCCGCCAGCAGGCACGGCACGCCGGCGCGGTCGCCGCAGAATTCGAGCGACCGGCGCACCGGATCGAGCCGTCCCGTCCCGCCCCAGCTCATGCCGATCAGCCCGTCGTCATTGATCGCCAGCGCGCGTGGCAACGGCCGCTCGCTGAAGCTTTCGATCAGCGCACGGTCAGACGCGCGGGCAAACGGGACCCGGTCCGGGTCGAACGGCTCGCCGCCGCCGGCAACCTCTCGCAGCCAGGGCTGTGGCGGCATGGCAGGCAGCGGATGCGGCCACACCATCGTGTCGCCCACGGCGTAGATCTCGCAGGCCTCGTTGGTCGCGCTCGTGCACGCGGCCAGCGCCTTGTCGCGGGCGACCGCCTCCGAGGGTTCCGCAACCGCAAAGCCGTAGCCGTAGCGGTTGATCGCCAGCGCCTTGTGGTCGCGGGCCGGCACGTAGGAATCCTTGATGTCGTTGCGGTTGTCCTCGCGCAGGAACGGCACCCGCTCGGCTATGAAGGTACCTGCGACGGCCCCTTCGGACGTTGCCGCCGTTGCGGCCGGTGCCGCCAGCGGTGCCGCAGGTCTGTCGGACGGCGGCGTCACATCGGCGGTATGGTCCATGGTCCAGAACGCGACGCCGCCGGCTGCGATCGCAACCACTGTCGCCAGCACGGCCGCCGTGCTCCAGGCTCGCCGAGTCCCGGCTGCGGCCTTGGCGGGCGCAGCGCCGGCAGGCTCGAGCTCGGCCCCCCCTGCCATCACCGCATAGACATGCACCGGCTGCGGAATGTTCTTGACCGGATGGGCGCCGAGATCGCGGAAGTGCAACGACATCTTTCCCGCCACCTGCTCGTGCACCGTGCGCGACACCCAGATGCCCCCAGGTGCCGCGAGTCCCTGCAGACGGGCAGCGACGTTCACGGCATCGCCGAGCAGATCACCATCCCGCTCCACCACGTCGCCGATGGTGATGCCGATGCGGAACAGCATCTGACGCGACTGGGGGTAGCCGTAGTTGCGCGTCCTCAGCGTCTCCTGGATGTCGATCGCCGCCCGCACAGCATCGACGGACGAGCGGAACTCGGCCAGCACCGCATCGCCCGCGGTGTTGAAGATGCGGCCGTTATACTGGCCGACGAAATCCTCGAACACCTTGCGGTAGTTCACCAGCCGGCGGAGCGTCTCCTCCTCGTCCTCGGCCATCAGCCGCGCGTAACCGACCACATCGGCACACAGGATGACGGTGATCTTGCGCTGCATCGAAATCTGCCGGCTCGGGACCCCGCGGATGTGCGGCCTCATTCAACCAGAAGCGCGTCCGCCGCGGAAGCGCGGGGCGGACTGACGGTCGGCGTCATCTGCTTCGCTGCTCTCCCGGCACCGGCGGGTGGATGAACTCCCACGGGCTTACCTCGCTGTCGGGATCGACGACGACCTCGATCAGCGCCGGCGCATCGTCGGCCAGCGCCAGTTCGAGCACCGGGCGCAGCGCGTCCGGGCTGTGGACGCGATGGCCTGCCACGCCGAAACTCTCGGCGAGCTTGAGGAAATCCGGATTGGCGAGTTCGGAGGCGATGATCCGGCCGTCGAACAGCGTCTTCTGATCACGCCGCACGTTGCCGAACGCCCCGTTGTTGAACAGCACGGTGACGAGGCTGATCCGTTCGGCGACAGCGGTCGCAAGATCCTGCACGCCGAACATGAAGCCGCCGTCGCCGGTGATCGAGATGACCGCCCGGTCCGGATTCGCCACCTTGACGCCGAGCGCGGTCGGAAAGCCGAAGCCGAGCGTACCCTGGTAGCCGGAACTGACATAGGTGCGCGGCTCGTAGACCGGGAAGCCATAGTAGGAGACGAAGCCCGCCTGGCACAGCTCCTCGACCAGAAAGCCGTCGCGCGGCAGCACGTCGCGGATCACCTTCAGGTAAGAGATGTGCGGCTCGACACGGGCGATCTTGCGCGCCGCGGCGGCCTTCGCTCCGGCGATCCAGTCGGCCGTGTCCGGCTCGGGCGCACGCACCCGGCCGATCGCCTCGGCGAGCAGCCGCGCCCCTTCGGCAGCGTCCGCCACGATCCCGGCATGCGGCTTCAGACGGACCATCTCGGTCGGGTCGATGTCGATGCGGATCAGCCAGGGTGGCGGCGCCGGCCGGTCGACGAGGCGCATCATGCCGCCGCCCCAGCGCATGTACTGCATTTCGCAGCGGCTGCCGATGCCGATCAGCGCATCCGTCTCCGGCCACAGCTCATGGGCCGCCGCGCTGGACAGGCCGAGCGGGTCGTCCTCGGCCACTACCCCACGTCCCGAGCGGAACGCGGTGACAGGCGCGCCCAGCACCTCAGCCAGGGCGCGGACCTCGGCGCGCGCGTGCTGCGCCCCGCCGCCGACCATGATCACCGGCCGCCGGCAGTCCTTCAGGATGGCCACGGCGCGAGCGATCTCGTCCGGATCGACGGCGGGTGGCGGCGGGATCTCGGCGGCGACGGCACGCTCCACCGGCGCCTGCGCGGCCAGCCTGTCCATGCACATTTCGAGATAGCCCGGCCCCGGTCGGCCTGACAGCATCGCCGCCAGCGCCCGGTTGACCGCCGCAGGAACGTCCTGCGGCCGCTCCACGTGGGCAGCATGCTTGTTGAGCCGCGCCATGATGCCCAGCTGGTCGGGAATCTCGTGCAGCGCACCGCGCCCGCGCCCGAGGAAGTCGCTGGGCACCTGACCGGTCAGGCAGAGCACCGGCGCATCGTTGGCATACGCCGTCGCCAGCGCTGCCGAGGCATTGAGCACGCCCGGGCCGGGTACCACCGAATAGGCGCCGACCCTGCCTGTCGACGCAGCGTAGCCATAGGCCATGTAGGCGGTCGCCTGCTCGTGGCGCGGCGTCACCGTGCGGATCGCATCGGCCTGCCTGGCGAGGCCGTCGAAGATCGGGTAGGTCTGGACGCCCGGAATCGCGAACACAGTGTCGATCCCGTTCGCGACGAGAGCCCTTGCAAAGGCCTCGCCCGCCGATATCCGCTCTACCATCGCCGTACCTCCGTCCTGTTTCCGGAATGCTGTCATAGGTGTTCGTGACCGCGGGGGAAACACGGCAGAGTCGCCATGCACGGGGCGCCCCGATCCCACCCCGTCCTCATGACCGGATTCGGAGCGGGAGCCGGCGAGTCGGCCTCTGGGCGCCCGTGCGGTCTGCCGTCCGGCCCGTCCGATCCCGGATGGGACTCGCGGCCGTCGCGGATGACGCCGAGGGGCGTTGGAAATGACTCAGTGGCCGGATGCGGCCGGCCGTGCCGTCGGGAGCGGGGGGCAGGTGACACCGATCGCGAATCGACCGACGGAGGCACCGTCGTCTACAGGATCTCGTCCTTCACCCAGAAGCCTGCATAGGCCGCCCTCAGATACAGCGGCCTGAGCCCGGGCAGCGGAAACCGCCTCAGCGGCGCGCCCATCACCGCCGGCACGATCTCGCGATCCGGCCGCCGCCCGACCGCAAGTTCAGCCGCTGCCCGGCCCGACCACGTGCCCATCGACACGCCGTTGCCGTGATAGGCGAAGGCGTGGATGACGGACGGGTCGTCCGGCAGGCGCCCGACATGGGGCACCAGATCGCGGGCGAGGCAGACGAAACCGCGCCAGAAATGGGTGATCTCGACCCCTTGCCAGGCCGGAAACATGCGGTGGAATTGCCGCGTCAGATTGGCCCGCATGGCGGCCAGGGAGTCGGGCGAGGCATCAACCCCGCCGCGCGCGCCGAACAGGAAGCTGCCGTCCGGCAGCAGCCGGAAATAGTGGAGCAGGTTGCGGCTGTCATAGGCCATGGTGCTGGTCGTCCAGCCCTGCACCGCCAGCTCCTGCGGACGCAACGGCCGCGTGGTCAGGACATTCGAAAGCGCAGGCAGCAGCCGCCCCGCCAAGCCCGGATGCAGGTCTTCCGGCGTGTAGCCGTTGGTCGCAACGACCACCCGTCGCGCCCTGAGCGTGCCGCCCGGCGTCGACAGCCGATGCAGCCCGTCCGCCGTCTGCCACGCCTCGACCGGACTGTGGCCATGCAGCCGGGCGCCATGCCGTGCAGCGGCCGCCGCGAGCCCACGCGCAAATTTCAGGGGATGGAGCCCAAAGCCAAACGGCAGTTCCAGCGCAGCTTCCGCTTCCGCGTTGGAGCAACCATTGGCGGCCAGATCCGGCTTGGCGATGAGCCGGCAGGAGACGCCGAACGTCTCGCGCATGAAGTCGCGATGCGCCTCGAGGTCGCGGATCCGGTTCGCACGATGCGCGATTTCCAGGTCGCCGCTTCCGGTCCGGTCGATGTCGAGCCCTTCCGCATCGGCAATCTCGCCGACCAGCTCCACGGCCGCGCGCTGCGCGGCGAAGAAGCGGCGCACCTCGTCGAGACCGTGGCGGCCGATCAGGACCCGGTAGGATACCTTGGCGCCGCCGATGCAGCAGAAGCCGCCGTTGCGGCCGGAGGCGCCCCAGCCCGGCTCGGCGCGCTCGAGCACGCGCACGTCGATGCCATGGTCGCGGGCGAGGTGCAGTGCCGCCGACAGGCCCGTGTAGCCGCCGCCGATGATCGCGACGTCACAACTCTCGTCGCTCTCCAGAGGCGCCGCCGCAATCGTCAGGGGCGGGGCAGTCGCCGCCCAGTAGCTGTCCACGGGCGTCGCAGGGTCGCTGGCTGCAGGATGGTAGAGATGTCTCATGGCGCCATCCTATCGCGCGGGCCTGCCGAACGACACTGCCCGCAATGCGCGCCTCCTGTCCGAAAACCGACATCGCCGGTCCCTATCATGCCGAAATGGCCGCGACCGGCCCGGCCGACGCGTGCCGGCGCGACGGGAGGACAAGATGGATGCGATCATCGATGACCTATTCACCACGATGCTGACCCGCGGCCACGAGATGTATGGCGGCGAGGCAGTGACGCAGCTTCAGCATGCCCTGCAATGTGCCGTGCTCGCCCGCCAGGCCGGTGCCTCGGCCGGGCTGGTGACTGCGGCACTGCTGCACGACTTCGGCCACCTCGTCGCCGACAACCAAGACATGGCCGAGCACGGCATCGACATGATGCACGAGGAGGTCGCCGCGGACCATCTCGCGCGCTGGTTCGGTCCCGAGGTGACCGAGCCGATCCGGATGCACGTGGCGGCGAAGCGCTATCTGTGCGCAGTCGATCCGCGCTACCTGGCCGGCCTGTCGCCGGCATCGGTCGCCTCGCTCAAGGTCCAGGGTGGCCCCTTCTCCGACGCCGAGGCGGCTCGCTTCATCGACCGGCCATACGCCTCGGATGCGGTTCGGCTTCGCATCTGGGATGATCTCGCCAAGGACGTCGAGGCGGTGACACCACCCATCGAGGATTTCCGGCCGGAGGTGGAAGCCTCGCGCGCCACCCCGCGGGCCGGTTCGGCCGGCGGCTAGGACTCCGGTTGCAGGTTCATCCGCTGGCGTTCCTCCGCCACGGCGTCGATGCGCGCCTTGATCGAGGGATTCTGCACGAGGAGCCGCCTGAAGTCGGGCTCCTCAAGCAGCAGCAGCTGGCAATAGCCGAGCGCCCGGACATCGGCCTGACGGCGCTGGCCGGTGATCAGCGCCATTTCGCCGAAGAAGTCGCCGCGGCCAAGCCGTATGCGGGTACGGCCGGTGTCGACCTCAATGGCTCCCGAGGAGATGAAGAACACCGAAGCCCCGCGGTCGCCACGACGGATCAGCAGTTCGTCCGGCAGGGCAAGCCGCGGGCGCAGCAGCGCACAGATCTTCTCCCGCTCCTCCTCGGCAAGCGTGGAGAACATCGGAAACCCCTCCACGAGAGCCCGCGTGTTGAGACCAAGATCGAGCCGCGGCCGCTGCGCCATCGATCTGCGGACGGCCGCCAGCTCGCGCTTCAGCGCCCCGTGCAGCTCCGGGCCGATCAGCGCCGCCTCGCGCAACCCGTCCACTTCGGCGGTTTCCAGCCGCACGGCAAGCTGGGTCAGGAACCGCCGTTCGATCTCGGCTGCATATTCCGGATACTGCAGCCGCAGGGCATCGAGCGCGGCGACGACCCCATCGGATCGCTCGGCAAGCACCTCGCGCAGCTTCTGGGCAATCCGCCGCCCGAAGAGGGGCGACAGCTTGCTGCCGACGAAGTGCTCCAGTTCCTCGAGCACGATGCGCGTGACCATCAGCGTCTCGAAACGGTCCGCGACCCGTCGTTCCAGCGGCCCGTCCATGGCGAACACCCGGTGCAGGAGGTGCGCGACCCGGAACGTCCACGCGAATCCGACCCGCCGGGCCGCGGCGCGCAGATAGCCCTCGCGTCCGGCTGACCGGGTCTGGTCGATCGCCAGTTCGGTCTCGGCCAGCAGACGCGAGGCGATGCCGCGGGCGATCGCTCCGCCGGCGGCATGCTCGGCAACAAGCTCGCGCTCGCGCTGGGCCAGCGCCACCAGCCCCATGGTCAGCCTGTCCGCCTCGGGGATCTCGGTCGCTCCCTCCTCGTCCGCGCCCTCGCCGCGGGCGACATCGCCGAGATTGCGCGCCAGCGGCTCGAGCACGTCGTCGACGGAGACGGATCCGATCCGGTATTGCCGGGCGATCTGCAGAACGGCATCGCGCGCGGAATCGAGCGAGAGCGTCAGGATCTGTGTCCGTAGCGCCTGATCGAGAGGGCTCAGCCGGTCGATGCCGAGAAGCCGGATCACCGGCCGCAGCGTCGTCCCGCCGACCAGCAGGGTGAACAGGACGAAGCCGGTCGCCAGGATCGCGACGAAGCGCTGCACCTCCGGCACGATCAGCGGGTTCTCGGTGATCGACAGCGCCAGCGCCAGCGTCACCGCGCCGCGCAGACCGCCCCAGACGATGACGAACTTGAACGGCGTGCTGATCTTCTGCCCGAAGCCGGCAAGTCCGAGCAGCGGCAAGAGGCCGAACAGGACCAGCGCACGCGCGCCGAGCGAGGCGACGACAACGAGCCCGATCAGCCCCACGTCCAGCCAGTTGACGCCGATCAGCAGCCGTGGCACGCGCAGCGCCGCCAGGACGAACACCAGCGATCCCGCCAGGAAGGCGAACTGTTCCCAGACTTCCTCGAGAAACTTCCAGTTGGCTGGCGCCAGCCGGTTGCGGCCGAGCACGCCGATCACGAGACCCGCCATCACCACGGCGACAACGCCGGAGACCGCAAGGAAGCGCTCGCTGATGACGAAAGCCAGATACGGCACTGCGATCGACAGCGTCAGCTCCGCGCCACGCGACTCGCGCAGGGCGAGCACCAGTTCCATCGCCAGCCGCGCGATCACGTATCCAACCGCAGCACCGCCGAACAGCGAGATCAGGAACATGCCGACGGTGCGGCCCAGAGCGGGTTGATCGCCGGTCAGCAGGATGCCGAGGAGCACCGTGAACAGGACAATCGCGGTTGCATCGTTGAGCAGGCTCTCGCCCTCGACCAGCCGCGTCAGTCGCCCCGGCGCGCCGAGATCGCGGAAGATGGCAACCACCGCGGCGGGATCCGTGGTTGCAACGATCGAGCCGAGCAGCAGGCAGACGACCAGCGACACTCCGGCGAACGGCCACAGCACCAGTCCGATCACCGCCGTCGCGACCACCACCGCAACGACCGCCAGCACGAAGATCGGCACCGCATCGTCGATCATCCGCCGCACGTCGATACCGAGAGCGGCCTGGAACAGCAGGATCGGCAGGAAGATGTAGAGGAAGCCTGCGGAGGTGATCGGCACCCCGAGCAGTGCTTCGGACATCCCCTCGAAGGCAAGCCCGAACTGCGCCAGATGCGTGGCGCCCAGCGCCACGACGATCCCGACGACGGCGAGGAGCACGGTGTTCGGCAGGTTCAGCCGCGCCGCCATCGGTTGCAACGTGCTGATCAGCACCATCAGGCCGGCGAGGATGAGGATCGTGTTGGTGAGGCTCAGCATCGGGATGGCCGCGGGAAGCCGCGCCGGATCCGTCCCGGTGCGCTCCAACGAAGCGTCTGTCGCATCGCGGCAGTCCTACATGTGCGGCCAGGACGGCTCAAGGATGCCGTGCATCGAGACCGGCCAAATGCTTCCGGGACATTGCCCGGACGCCTCCCCCCCAGTCCCGTCCTGACCGACCCTCCAACAGACTCTGCCAACGGCTCGATTCATCCAGGATGACCCATCAAAGTACATATTTGGTTCCAAATATGTTCTGGAGTTCGCTTCGCCGACCTCGTATATCAGCTCTACCTTTACGTCACCTGCGACCGCGCGATCCGCGACAGCCGCGCATGGCTGCCGCCGACGGCGGGTGGTTGACACGCAGCCGACGATCGCCGAAGCCCCTGTGCGACAGCGCCACGGCATATCCGAACTCGGGGACCCGTCATGAACTACGCGACCATATTGCAGGATGTCGATCTTTCCGGAGCGGCCATTTCCGGAGGCACGCTGGCCGTGCATACACCGGTCGACGGTTCGAAGATCGCTGCTGTCGCCGAGACGCCGCTGAGCGAGATTCCCGCGATGATTGCCGCAGCGCGCGATGCCTTCCGGCAGTGGCGGACGGTGCCGGCGCCGGTGCGCGGCGAATTGGTCCGCCTGCTCGGCGAAGAGCTGCGCGCGGCGAAGGAGCCGCTCGGCCGCCTGGTGTCGCTCGAGGCCGGCAAGATCCTCTCCGAGGGACAGGGCGAGGTCCAGGAAATGATCGACATCTGCGATTTCGCCGTAGGCCTGTCGCGCCAGCTCTACGGGCTGACCATCGCATCCGAGCGGCCGGGCCATCGAATGATGGAGACCTGGCATCCGATGGGAGTGACCGCCGTCATCACCGCGTTCAACTTTCCCGTCGCCGTCTGGTCGTGGAACGCCGCGATCGCGCTGGTCTGCGGCAATCCGGTCATCTGGAAGCCATCGGAGAAGACGCCGTTGACTGCGCTTGCCTGTCAGAAGATCCTCGAGAAGGCGATGGCCCGCTTCGGCAGGGCACCTCGGGGATTGAGCCAGGTGGTGATCGGCCGGGCCGATGCCGGCGAGGCGCTGGTTGCCTCCCGTGACGTGGCGATCGTTTCGGCGACCGGCTCGACGCGCATGGGCCGCGCGGTGGCGCCCAAGGTCGCGGAGCGTTTCGGGCGAGTGATCCTAGAACTTGGCGGCAACAACGCGATGATCGTCGCGCCGTCGGCCGATCTCGATCTGGCGGTGCGGGCGATCACCTTTTCGGCGATCGGCACCTGCGGCCAGCGCTGCACATCGCTGCGACGCCTGATCGTGCACGAGAGCATCAAGGACACGCTCGTCGAGCGACTGCGCAAGGCCTACGCGTCGGCGCCGATCGGCAACCCGCTCGACTCCGGCACCCTGGTCGGGCCGCTGATCGACCGGCAGGCGCTCGAGCGGATGCAGGCGGCGTTGAGGCAGGCAAGAGCCGACGGCGGCATCGTCCATGGCGGCGAGCCGGTGACGGAGGGCGTGCCTGCGGGCGCCTATGTCCGCCCGGCCATCGTCGAGATGCCGTCGCAGACCGCGATCGTGGCCGAAGAGACCTTCGCGCCGATTCTCTACGTGATGACCTATTCGGACTTCGCCGACGCGATCGCAATGCACAACGACGTACCGCAGGGCCTGTCCTCATGCATCTTCACCAACGACATCCGCGAGGCGGAGTTCTTCATGTCGGCGGCCGGCTCTGACTGCGGCATCGCCAACGTCAATATCGGTCCTTCGGGGGCGGAGATCGGCGGCGCCTTCGGCGGCGAAAAGGAGACCGGCGGCGGGCGCGAGTCCGGCTCGGACGCCTGGAAGTCCTACATGCGCCGGGCCACGAACACGATCAACTACTCGCGCGAACTGCCGCTGGCGCAGGGCGTGAGGTTCGAGATCTGACGGACGCGCCGATCCGGGGCGAGCTCGGCCGACGCGTCGCGGGACGCCCGGCGCCGGACCGATTGCGAACAAAACGGGAAACGTGCTTGCTGGCGGCGTGAACCTGCAACGCTGATTCGCCGTGACCACGACCGCCGACCCCCTGTCCGCGCTCAATCCGGACCAGCGCCGCGCCGTGGAATACGGGGTGGGTGCCGCCGCCGGCGCGGATGGCGCGTGCGGGCCGCTGCTCGTGATCGCCGGCGCGGGATCGGGCAAGACCAACACGCTTGCCCACCGGGTTGCGCATCTGATCCTCAACGGCACCGATCCGCGCCGGATCCTGCTGCTCACCTTTTCGCGCCGTGCCGCCGCCGAAATGGCTCGGCGCGTCGACCGGATCGTGCGCCGCGTGCTCGGCAACCGAGCCGATGCCGTGGCACAGGCTCTCACCTGGACGGGCACCTTCCATGCCATCGGCGCCCGCATCCTGCGCGAGCATGCCGCCGAGATCGGGCTCGATCCGGCCTTCACGATCCACGACCGGTCGGATTCCGCCGACCTGATGAACCTCGTGCGGCACGAACTCGGCCTCTCAAGGACCGAGAGCCGCTTCCCGGCAAAGGCGACCTGCCTGTCGATCTATTCGCGCGCGGTCAATGCCCGGGCACCGCTCGACGAGATCCTGCTGCGGCATTTCCCCTGGTGCGCCGGCTGGGACGCGGAGCTGCGCCGTCTGTTCGCGGCCTATGTCGAGGCCAAGCAGGCGCAGAACGTGCTCGATTACGACGACCTGTTGCTCTACTGGGCGCAGATGCTCGCCGAACCGGCCCATGCCGCAGCGCTCGGGGCGCGGTTCGACCACGTTCTGGTCGACGAATACCAGGACACCAACACCCTGCAGGCCGATGTGCTGATGGCGTTGAAACCGGATGGACGGGGCGTCACCGTCGTCGGCGACGACGCCCAGTCGATCTATTCGTTCCGCGCCGCCACCGTGCGCAACATCCTCGACTTTCCCGGCCGCTTCGACCCGCCGGCGCGGATCGTGACGCTCGAGCGGAACTATCGTTCGACAGTGCCGATCCTCGAGGCCGCCAACGCGGTGATCGCGCTCGCCGACGAGCGGTTCACCAAGAACCTTTGGTCGGACCGGCATTCGGCGGAGAAGCCGCAGATCGTTACCGTGCGCGACGAGACCGATCAGGCGGCCTATGTCGCCGGGCGGGTTCTCGACTACCGCGAGGCCGGCATCGCCTTGAAGTCGCAGGCGGTGCTGTTCCGCGCTTCGCACCATTCCGGGCCGCTCGAGATCGAGCTTGCCCGTCGCAACATCCCGTTCGTGAAGTTCGGCGGGCTGAAGTTTCTTGAGGCTGCCCATGTCAAGGATGTGCTCGCGGTCCTGCGGTTCGCCGAGAACCCGCGCGATCGCGTGGCGGGCTTCCGCGTGGCGCAGCTCCTGCCCGGTATCGGCCCCTCGACGGCGGGGCGGCTGGTGGACCGGATCGTCGAGACAGGGGGGCGAGCCGACGCACTCGATCGGTTCGAGCCGCCGCCCCGTGCAGCCGCCGACTGGCAGGCCTTCGTCGCGCTCTTTGCAGACCTCGTTGCCAGCCGCTCGGGCTGGCCGGCTGAGCTGGAGGCGGTCCGGCTATGGTATGAGCCGCATCTGCAGCGCCTGCATGACGATTGCGCGGTGCGCCGGGCGGACCTGATCCAGCTCGAGCAGATCGCGGCCGGATATCCGGACCGCCAGCGATTCCTCACGGACCTCACCCTCGATCCGCCTGAGGCGACCAGCGCCGAGGCCGGACCGCCGCATCTCGACGAGGACTACCTGATCCTGTCGACCATCCACTCCGCCAAGGGGCAGGAATGGTCGTCGGTATTCGTTCTGAACGCGGTCGACGGCTGCATCCCCTCGGACATGGCGACGGGCTCGACGGCCGAGATAGAGGAGGAACGCCGCCTGCTCTATGTCGCGATGACACGGGCCAGGGACGCCCTGCACATCGTGACGCCGCAGCGCTTCTTCACTCATGGCCAGCAGGCGCGCGGCGACCGCCATGTCTATGCCTGCCGCACCCGCTTCATTCCCGACGCACTGCTCGATCGATTCACGCTGCTCTCATGGCCGCCAGCGGCCGCAGACCTGCCCGCCCCGGAGGCCGCACCGCTGCCCCGCATCGACCTGAAGCAGCGCATGCGTGGCATGTGGGGCTCGTGAACCGGCAGTCGCGGCTGCCTGGAGAAGCACCTGCAGCCGAACCCCTCTGCCCTTGCGGCAGAGGCTCGGCGCGAAGCGTCGGGGTGAGGGAAAATCGCGCCCGGCGCCCGCGCCAACCGATTTCAGACGCGGATGGTGTCCCGCCTGTCCCTACAGCCGCTCGATGGCGAGCGCGATGCCCTGCCCGCCGCCGATGCACATGGTGATGAGGCCGTAGCGGCCGCCCGTGCGCATCAGCTCGTAGAGCGCCTTGACGGTGATGATCGCCCCCGTTGCGCCGACCGGATGGCCGAGCGCGATGGCGCCGCCATTGGGATTGACCTTCTCCGGATCGAGCCCGAGTTCGCGGCTGACCGCCAGCGCCTGGGCGGCGAAGGCCTCGTTGGATTCGATCACGTCGAAATCGGAAATCGCCAGACCGGTGCGCTTCACAAGCGCCTGCACTGCCGGCACCGGGCCGATGCCCATCTCGGAGGGCTCGACGCCGGCATGGGCATAGCCGACGATGCGCGCAAGCGGCTTCAGGCCGTCACGGGACGCCCGGCTCTCGCTCGTCAGCACCAGCGCGGCGGCGCCGTCATTGATGCCCGAGGCATTGCCCGCCGTCACGGTGCCGTCCTTCTTGAAGACGGCGCGCAAACCGGCGAGCGTCTCGAGCGTCGTGTCCGGTCTGGGATGCTCGTCGGTGTCGAACATGACCGTTTCGCGCCCCTTCTTCACCTCGATCGGCAGGATCTGGTCACGGAAGCGGCCCTCGGCGATGGCGCGCGCCGCGCGCTTCTGGCTCTCGACCGCGAACCCGTCCTGATCGGCGCGCGAGACCTGCCACTTCGCTGCGACGTTCTCCGCCGTGATGCCCATGTGTCCTGCGCCGAACGGATCGTTGAGCGCGCCGGTGAGCCCATCCACCACCGTGGTATCGCCCATCTTCTGGCCGAAACGGGCCGCCGCCAGCAGGTAGGGCGCCCGGCTCATCGATTCGGCGCCACCGGCGACTGCCGTATCCGCGTCACCGAGCAGGATCGCCTGAGCCGCCGAGACAATCGCCTGCGCGCCGGATCCGCACAGGCGGTTGACCGTCATTGCCGGCACCTCCTTCGGGACGCCGCCCTCGATCGCCGCGACACGGGCGAGATAGGCGTCGCGCGGCTCGGTCTGGATGACGCTGCCGAATACGACGTGGCCGACCGTCTCCGGGGCGACATTTGCCCGCTTCAGCGCCTCGGTCACACAGGCCGCGCCCAGCGCGGTCGGCGGCAGCCCCGCCAGCGACCCGCCGAATGTGCCGATGGCGGTGCGCACTCCGCCGACGATGACGACGCTCTCGGTCATTTGTTAACTCCGTTGGTGGTCCCGAAGGGCTGGCCTGTCAGCCCTGGCCTCGCAGGAAGCGGATTATTCCGGAAAAGTCCACCTCGCCGTGTCCGGCTCCCGCAAACAGCGAATAGATCTGCGCAGCTTCGGCGCCGAGCGGGGTGGTCGCACCCGACGCATTGGCCGCCTCCTGCGCAAGCTTCAGATCCTTGAGCATCATTGCGGCGGTGAAGCCCGGCTGGTAGTCGCGGTTCGCCGGCGAGCTCGGCACCGGCCCGGGCACCGGGCAATAGGTGGTCAGCGACCAGCACTGGCCCGAGGCCGTGGATGCAATGTCGAACAGCTTCTGATGATCGAGGCCAAGCTTCTCGGCGAGCACGAACGCCTCCGAGACGCCGATCATCGAGATGCCGAGGATCAAGTTGTTGCAGATCTTGGCGGCCTGGCCGTTGCCCGGCCCGCCGGCATGGACGATGGTCCTGCCCATCTTCTCCAGATAGGGCTTTGCCGCCGCGAAGGCTGCTTCGGGTCCCCCGACCATGAAGGTCAGCGTGCCCGCCGTCGCCCCCCCGACCCCGCCCGACACGGGCGCGTCGATCATCGTCATGCCCGCCGCTTCGGCGGCAGCAGCCACCTTGCGCGCGGTGGCGACATCGATCGTCGAGGAGTCGATCAGCAGCGTTTCCGGCGCGGCGGAGGAAAGGATGCCGCCCTCCCCCGCATAGACCGCCTCCACATGCCGGCCGGCCGGCAGCATGGTCACCACGACCTCGGCGCCGGACACCGCCTCGGCGATCGTGCCGCAGACCGTGCCGCCCGCGTCCTGAAACCTTGCCGTCGCGACCTCCGACAGATCGAAGCCCCTCACCCTGTGCCCCGCCTTCAGAAGGTTTGCTGCCATCGGCCCGCCCATGTTGCCGAGCCCGATGAAGCCAATTGTCGCCATCTGTGTCCTCCCGTCGTTGCTGTGCCCGAGCCGTCTCGCGACCGACCGCCCTCAACCGCACATCATCCCGCCCGCAACGCAGCGCGGGGCTGGATCGGGACGCCGCCATCATCTGCGCTCCCGATATCGCTGTACGGGGATGGGGGGACGGCCGTCCTCCTCACCGGCCGAAGATCTCCCGCGCCACGATGAGCCGCATGATCTCGTTGGTCCCTTCGAGTATCTGATGCACCCTGAGGTCGCGGACGATCTTCTCGATCCCGTACTCGCTGAGATAGCCATAGCCGCCGTGCAGCTGCAGCGCCTGATTGGCAACCTCGAAGCCCGTATCGGTGACGAAGCGCTTGGCCATCGCGCAGAGCCGCGTCGCGTCGGGCGCCTTCGCATCGAGCGCCGACGCCGCCCGCCACAGGAAGGTGCGCGCCGCCTCCAGTTCGATCGCCATGTCGGCGACGCGGAACTGAAGCGCCTGGAACTCCGCCAGCCGCCTGCCGAAGGCACGTCGGTCGCCCATGTAGGTCACGGCCCTGTCGAGCGCCGCCTGCGCCCCACCGAGCGAGCAGGCGGCAATGTTGAGGCGCCCGCCGTCAAGTCCCGCCATGGCGATCCGGAAACCTTCGCCCTCCGCGCCGAGCCGGTTTGCGACCGGCACCCGAGCTGCCTCGAAGATCACGGCCCGCGTCGGCTGGGCGTTCCAACCCATCTTGCGCTCGTTGGCGCCGAGCTTGAGGCCCGGCGTGTCGCCGGGAACGACCAGGGTCGAGATGCCCTTCGGGCCGTCCTCGCCGGTGCGCACCATCACCACGTAGACGTCGCTGGAACCGGCGCCGGAGATGAACTGCTTCTGGCCGTCGAGGACGTAATGGTCGCCGTCGCGCACCGCCCGCGTCCGCAGCGCCGCCGCGTCCGAGCCCGAGCCCGGCTCGGTCAGGCAGTAGCTGGCGAGCGTCCGCATCGCGCACAGGTCGGGCAGCCACTTCGCCCGCTGCTCGTCCGAGCCGAAATGGTCGATCATCCACGCGCACATGTTGTGGATCGAGATGTAGGCCGCGATCGACGGGCATCCGGTGGCAAGCCCCTCGAAGATCAGCGCCGCGTCGAGGCGGGTGAGGCCCGATCCGCCGACATCGTCGCGGACATAGACGCCCCCCATGCCGAGCGCGGCGGCGGCCCGCAGCGTGTCCACCGGAAAATGCTTGGCTTCGTCCCACGCGACCGCATGCGGCGCCAGCTCACGTGCCGCGAATTCGCGCGCCATGTCGCGGATCGCGGCCTGCTCCTCCGACAGCGTGAAGTCCATGCGGTGCCTCCCTTGGCCGCGCGAGGCGGCTCCATGTCACCAGGGCAGGGAGTCCGTCCCGCCCTCCTGCGCCATCCCGGACGCAGCGAAGCGGAACGCCGGGATCGGGTCGCTGCAGGCGGTTGGCGTCCCGTCGTCAACGCCCTGCCCGGCCGATCCCGAATGGCCGCTCTCCCGGCGTCCGGGATGACGAGGGAGTGGCAAGCGGCCCCCTACCGCATCGTCGGAATGACGAACTCCGCGCCATCCTTGATGCCCGACGGCCAGCGCGACGTGACCGTCTTGGTCTTGGTGTAGAATCGGATCGAGTCCGGCCCGTGCTGGTTGAGATCGCCGAAGCCCGAGCGCTTCCAGCCGCCGAAGGTGTAGTAGGCGAGCGGCACCGGGATCGGCACGTTGATGCCGACCATGCCGACCTGCACCCTGGTGGCGAAGTCCCGGGCGGCGTCGCCGTCGCGGGTGAAGATCGCGACGCCATTGCCGTATTCGTGCTTCGTGGGCAATGCCAGCGCCTCGTCATAGTCCCTGGCGCGGACGACCGACAGCACAGGTCCGAAGATCTCCTCCTTGTAGATTGTCATCTCCGGCGTCACCCGGTCGAACAGGCAGCCGCCCATGAAGAAACCGTTCTCGTAGCCCTGCATGGTGAAGCCGCGACCATCGACGACGAGTTCGGCGCCTTCCTTGACCCCTTGATCGACATAGCCGCGGACGCGCTCCAGCGCTGCCCTGGTCACCAGTGGACCATAGTCGGCGTCGGGATCGGTCGACAGGCCGACCTTCAGCTTCTCGACGCGCGGGATCAGCTTGCCCATCAGCGCGTCGGCGGTCTTCTCGCCGACCGGCACCGCCACCGAGATCGCCATGCAGCGCTCCCCGGCCGAGCCGTAGCCGGCGCCGATAAGGGCATCGACGGCCTGGTCCATGTCGGCATCCGGCATGATGATCATGTGGTTCTTGGCGCCGCCGAAGCACTGCACGCGCTTGCCGTGCGCACAACCGGTTGCATAGACATATTCGGCGATCTGCGAGGAGCCGACGAAGCCGATCGCCATGATCCGCGGATCGGTGAGGATGGTGTCGACGGCTTCCTTGTCGCCGTTGACGACATTGAACACGCCGTCCGGCAGCCCTGCCTGCTTGAACAGCTCGGCGATGCGGATCGGCACGGAGGGATCGCGCTCCGACGGCTTCAGGATGAAGGCATTGCCGCAGGCGATCGCCGGCGCGGCCTTCCACAGCGGGATCATCGCCGGGAAGTTGAACGGCGTGATGCCGGCCACCACGCCGAGCGGCTGGCGCATCGAGTACATGTCGATGCCGGGACCGGCACCCTCGGTGAATTCACCCTTCAGAAGATGCGGGATGCCGCAGGCGAATTCGACAACCTCAAGACCGCGCTGGATGTCGCCCTTCGCATCCGGAATGGTCTTGCCATGCTCGGAGGACAGCAGCTTGGCGAGGCTGTCCATCTCGGCCTGCGCGAGCTGCAGGAACTTCATCAGCACGCGGGCGCGCTTCTGCGGGTTTTCTGCCGCCCAGGCCGGCTGGGCGGCGGCGGCGTTGGCGATCGCCGCCTCGACCTCGCCCTTCGACGCCAGCGCGACCTTCGCCTGCACCTCGCCGGTATTGGGATCGAAGACGTCGGCGGTCCGTCCGGAACTGCCGGGGACCACCCGTCCCCCGATGAAATGACCGATCGATCTCATGCTCAAGTCCTCCCGGAGGATTGTTGCCCGCACGATATACGGTTGTTTCCGCACGGCCAGTCGCTTGTGTGCCAGGCGGTTGTGCGGAAATATGCATGCCCATGCCGCTCGACTGGAACGACCTGCGCTATTTCCTCGCCGTCGCCCGGACCGGACGGCTGACCCAAGCGTCACGCAGCCTCGGCACGGACCATGCAACCGTCAGCCGGCGTGTCAAGGCCATCGAGCGGGCTCTCGACGCGCGCCTGTTCGAACGGTCGCCACGCGGCTATGCGCTTACCGAGGCCGGCGAGCGGCTCCTGGTCCACGCCGAGCGCATGGAGAGCGCCGCTGCGCAGGCCCAGAACGAGATTGCCGGCGAGAACATGGCGCTCGGCGGCGCGGTCAGGATCGGCGCGCCCGACGGCTTCGGAAGCTGGTTCCTCGCAGCGCGGATCGATGCACTCTGCCGCCGCTATCCCGACCTCGAACTGCAGATCGTCGCCATGCCGCGCGTCTTCAGCCTGTCGAAGCGCGAGGCCGACATCGCCATCAGCCTCGCCCGACCGACCGAGGGGCGGCTGGTCAGCCGCAAGCTCACCGACTACCGGCTCGGCCTCTACGCGGCCCCCGACTATCTGCGGCGCTCAGGCCCGATCGACAGCCCCGGCGATCTCGCCCGCCACGCAATGATCGGGTACATCCCCGACCTCATCTTCACACCTGAGCTCGACTACCTGCCGCAGATCCTGCCGCAGCTGCGGCCACGACTGGCCAGTTCCAACCTCGTCGCCCAGTTCAATGCCTGCCGGGCCGGCGCCGGCCTGTGCATCCTGCCGGAGTTCATGGCCGCCGGCAATGATGGCCTTGTGCGCGTCCTGCCCGATGCTATCGCGCTCACGCGCAGCTTCTGGCTGATCCTGCACGCCGACCTGCGCGACACCGCCCGGGTCCGCGCCGTTGCCTCCTTCATCGTCGAGGAGGTCGAGGCCAACCGCGAGCTGTTCCTGCCGGAGGGGTGAGACGAATTGACAGATCCTAGGCGAACCGCGCCTCGACCACCCCGAACGGCGTGAATTCGGCGCGCACGACATCGCCGCGCGCAATCGCATACTGCCTGGTGAACGATCCGGACATGATCCGCGCACCGGCCTCGATGTGGCGGCCGAAGGATGCGAGCCGGTTGGCGAGCCACTGCACGGACAACAAGGCGCCGGCGTCCATGACCGCCGCACCGGAGGCGCGCTCGGCGAGGCGATCGTTGACGTAGACGGCGACTTCGGCCCGCGCCAGATCGCCGTTGTCGTCATCGAGCCGCACCGGCTTGCCCACCACGAACGCCTTCTGCTGGGCATTGTCAGCCATCGCCATCGGCAGATCCGCCGCGAAGGCGCCACGCTTCTCGATGATCTCCAGCGCCGGCGCGGCATGGGTCACGGCGGCGCGCACCTCGTCGAGGCCGACGTCCGGCCCGCGCAGCGCCGTGCCCACCGTCAGGCACAGCTCGTTCTCGAAGCCCGGCGCGATCAGATCGTCGAAGGCGAAGATGTGGCCGCTCGCGACCTCGCCACTCTCCAGCAGATAGCCGAAACAGGGTTCGAACACGCCCTGCTGGGCACGCATCGCCGCTGCCGTCAGTCCGACCTTCCAGCCTGCCTGCCGCTCGCCGGCCGCGACTTGACGGTCGAGCATCGCCAACTGCACCGCATAGGCCTCCTCCATCGACAGCCGACCCCGCCACAGGGGCGGACAGTGCCGGCCGGCTTGGTGTTCGGCCCAGAAATCCCGTACCGCCGCTTCGATGTCCATTGCCATTGCCATTCCCTCCCCGCCCATCTGCCGCCAGCCTATCCGAACTGCAGCCTCGCGCCGAGCGCGACGATCCCGCCGCGGATTGCTGCCCTGCAAAGCAGCATCACGACAGGGTCAAGACGATCTTGCCGAAATTCTCGTTGGCCTCGAGCATCCGGTGCGCCTCCTGCGCTGCGGCGAACGGCAGCACCGCATGGATCACCGGTCTCAACGTTCCCGCTGCGAGGAGCGGCAGCCAGCGGCGCCGGAAACGCTCGACGATCGCCGCCTTGGCGGCAATGCCCTGCGGACGAAGCGCGAATCCGGAAATCGTCAGGCGCTTGGTGATGACTGGCACGGTGTTTACCGGAGACGGCGCTGCCGCGAGCAGTCCCACCATCACGATGCGTCCTTCGGTCCTCAGGATGTCGAGATGGCGCTGAAGACAGGTCGAGCCGATGAAATCCTCGATCACGTCGATGCCGTCGGGAAAGCAGCGCAGCACCTCCGCGGCGAAATCTGTCGTCTTGTAGTCGATCACATGGCTTGCCCCGAGCTTCAGCGCCCCGGCGATCTTGGCCTGCGAGCCCGCCGTACCGATGACCGTCGCCCCGGCATGGACCGCCATCTGGATGGCCGACGTGCCGACAGCGCTGCCCGCCGCATGCACCAGCAGCCGCTCTCCGGCCGCCAGCCGGCCGAGCTCGAAGATCGTCTCGTGCGCCGTGCAGACTGTCTCGATGACGGCGGCCGCCGTGGCGTCGTCCCAGTGCGCCGGCGTGCGGACGACGTGCCGATGGTCGACCGCCACGTACTCTGCATAGGCGCCGTCACCGACGAGCCCGAACACCCGGTCTCCCGCCGTGAAGCCCTCGACATGCGCGCCGGTCGCCACGACCTCGCCCGCAAATTCGACGCCCAGCACCGGCCCCGCGCCGGGCGGCGGTGGATAGGTGCCGGCGCGTTGCATTGCATCGACGCGATTGACGCCGACTGCCGTCACCCGAACGAGCAGCTCGTCCGCCCCGTGCCGCGGTCGCCGCATCCTCCTCACCGTGATGACCTCGGGACCGCCGAACGGCGGTGCGGTGATCGCCGTCATCGTCGCGCCGGTTGCGGCGCCGCGCCCGCGCAACTGCGTCCTCATCGAGGCGTCGGCCCCTCGTTCGCCGACATGATGTCTGCGACGATCCCACGCAGGCCGTTGACGATATCCGCCGGCGGTCTGGCGAACTCGCCGACGCGCGAAACGGTCAGACCGGAGGTCCTGCGCAGGCGGACCATCGCTTCGGCGAGCGTCAGCAGCGCGCCGTAGGAATCGAGCACTGGTGCCCCGGCGATCGTGGTCACGCGGTTGCGGACCAGCGCGACGTTCAACACCCCCTCGGCCGGGATGATGATGTCGGCGCCTGCCGCGATCAGGTTCCCGGCCTGGGCGGAGAACCGGTCAACGAACGCCGCCGAGCCGGCAAAAGCCTGGTCGAGCTCGAATTCGTCGAGCGGCGGATCGAGCGGGGCGACCACGGCGACGCGCCCGGCGAAGCCGTAGCGGGCGATCAGATGGCGCAGATGGGCAGCCATCGCCGCATCCAGCGTCAGCAAGCCGAAGGATCTCGCCACGGTCGAGGCAATCAGCAGCGCCGTCTCGCACGAGCTGAGCACCGGGATGTCGACCAGGCTGCGGGCTTCCTCCAGTCCCGGATCGAGGAAACAGCTGATCGCCACAGCGTCGTACCCCAGCCGCTCGGCCGTCATCACGTTCTCGACGACCTGCAGGTCGGCGAGCCTGCGCGCATAGGGGTAGCCGGCGATGGCGACCGGCGGTACCCCGTCGGGGTAGGTGCCGGGCCTGAGCCCGTGCAGCTCGACCTCGGTCTGCGGGCCGCAAACCGCCCGCGCGTGCCGGGCGAGCATCGCCGCATAGCCGGGCAGCCGGTTGAGGTCGGTGTAGCTCTGGTGCCAGATGCGCATTGCCGGCCTCCTGGTTGGCCTGCGGCGGCCGCGCGCCGCGATCGTGTGGCGTTCAGCGGCCCCTGTAGACCGGCGTCCGCTTCTCGTTGAAGGCGTTGATGCCCTCGCGACGATCCTCGGTGTGGACCAGCTGGTTGTAGGCGTCGATCTCGAAGAACATGCCGGTCCTGAGGTCCATGTTCGCGCCGAGCAGCATCGACCGCTTCGCTTGCCTGACCGACAGCGGCGCATTGCGGGCGATCGCCTCGGCAGTGTCGAGCGCCTCGCGGATCAACGCGTCAGGTTCGCACAGCCGGTTGACGAGCCCCCAGTCGAAGGCGTCCTGGGCGCTGAACGGCCGGCCGGTGAGGATGACCTCGGCGGCGCGGCCATACCCGATCCGCCGCTGCAGCGTCTGCGTGCCGCCGCCGCCCGGCATGATGCCGATGGTCACCTCCGTCAGCGCGAACCGTGCCGTCGGGACCGCATAGGCGAAATCGCACAGCAGCACGAACTCGCAGCCGCCCGCAAAGGCGGCGCCGTTGACGGCGGCAATGACCGGCAGCGGGCAGTCCAGGATCGACAGCATCATCCGCTCGAACAGCCGATGCTGGCGGTGCCAGGCCTCGTCCGACATGCCGCGCCGCTCCTTGAGGTCGACGCCGGCGCAGAAGGCGCGGTCGCCCGCACCGGTCATGACCACGCAGCGCCACGGCCCGGGGTCGGCGACGAGCCCCGAAAATACCGCCAGCACGTCGCGGCCCATCTGGGTGCTGATGGCGTTGCGAACCTCCGGTCGGTTGAGCCTGACGAGCAGGATGCCCGGTCGCGGCTCCTCCAGCTCCAGGGTCTCATAGGTGGCGCGTGCGCTGGTCATGCCTCTCCCGTCCTCGATCTGGTGCGGTTCGCCCGCGGCGGTGCAATTGAGCCGCGCTGGATGAACTCGGCCGGCAGCAGAACGTGCTGCGGCGGGTCGCTGGTGCGCCGGACCATGCGGTTGATCAGCAGTTCGGCGGCGGTGCGGCCGATCTCGGCCTGGTCCCAGCGTTCGACGCTGATCGCCGGCGCATAGAGTTCGGCGAGCTCGGAATCGCCGGCAGCCACCACCGAGATGTCGTCCGGGACCTTCAGGCCGCGCACCCGGATCGCCTTCAGCACGCCCGCGAGCATGTCGATGCCGCCGGCGATGATCGCGGTCGGCGGATCGTCGCCAGCCAGCAGCGAAGAGGTCTGTCGCAGACTCTCGGTGGCAAAGAAGCTCTGCGCGCGCACGAGCCTTTCCTCCGGCTTCAGGCCACGCGCGGCAAATGCATCGAGATAGCCCTTGAGGCGTGCGCGGGCCGGGTAGAGGACCGGCTCGCCGGTCAGCAGGACGATGCGCCTGTGGCCGAGATCGAGCAGCCGCGAGGTCGCCTCGAAGGTCGCCCCGGCATGGTCGGCCATCACGCAGTCGGCCCATTTCGGCTCATCGCGATCGACGAGCACGATCGGAGTGTCGAGTGACCGCAGGAACGTGTCGAACGTGTCGTCGATCGGGGTGTAGGGGCCGAGCATGATGCCGTCGGTCTGTTGACGGCTCAGCCGGTCGAGCAGTTCGCGCTCTCGGTCGATGCGTCCTTCCGAATTCGAGATCAGGAACGAGAAGCCGGCCTTGTCGAGCACGTCGTGGGCGGCGCGCACGAAGGCGGCGAGCGAGGGGATGTTGATCTCCCGGATGATGCAGCCGACCATGTGCGTGGAGCGGCGACGCATGCTCTGCGCCACGGCATTCGGCCGGTAGCCGAGTTCCTCGATCGCCTGCTGCACGCGCGCCCGGATTTCGGGACGGACCGACTGCTTGCCGTTGAGCACGCGCGAGGCGGTGCCGATCGACACGCCGGCCGCCCGTGCCACTTCGCGGATGGTTATGTTCCCTTCCCGCTTGACCATCGCGGCCCCGGCCAGCCTCGCTGCCCCGGCGTCCTAGCTGTACATCAGGTTCGGCAGCCACAGGATCAGCCCGGGCAGTGCGATCATGATCGCAATCGTGACGATGTCCATCAGCAGGAATGGACCGATGCCGCGGAACACATCCTCGAGCTTGACGCTGTCGCCGACCGCCGCCTTCAGCACGAACACGTTGAGGCCCACTGGAGGGGTGATCATGCCGACCTCGAGCAGCTTGACCAGAAGGATGCCGAACCAGATCAGGTTGTAGCCGAGAGCATCGACGATCGGCACCACCACCGGCAGCGTCAGCAGCAGGATTCCGATCGGGTCCATGAACATCCCCAGAAGGACATAGAGCGCGCAGATGCCGAGCAGCACCCAGATCCGCCTGCCCTCGATGTCGCCCGCCCAGGCGGCGAGCTGCGCGCTCACTCCGGTGAAGGCGACGAACGAGACGAGCACCTTGGAGGCAATCGCTATCGCGAAGATCATCGCGGTCTGGGTCACCGTCTCGCGCACCGCGCCCCAGATCCCCGCCCGGTCGAGCCGGCGCCGCATCAGCCCGAGCACCAGTACCGCGAAGGCGCCGACGGCAGCCGCCTCGGTCGGCGTTGCGACGCCGGTGTAGATGACCGCGATGATGACCGAGAAGATCAGCAGGATCTGCCATGTCCCGCCGAGCGCGCGAACCTTCTCGCCCCAGCCGAACGACGACTCGATGCGTGGCGCAAGCTCCGGGAACATCCGTACGCGCACGACGATGATCACGGCATAGCTCAAGCCGGTCAGGATTCCGGGAACGATGCCCCCGATCAGAAGCTGGCCGATCGATTGCTCGGCGAAGATGCCGAAGATGACCATCAGGATCGAAGGCGGGATCAGCGCGCCGAGCGTACCGCCGGCAGCCACCGCGCCGGATGCCAGGCGCTTGTCGTAGCCGGCGCGCAGCATCTCCGGCACGGCAATCCGCCCCATTGCCGCGGCGGTCGCGAGCGACGAGCCCGAGATCGCCGCAAACAGCCCGCAGGCCGCCACGCTGGCGAGCGCAAGCCCGCCCGGCAGCGCGCTGAGCCAGACCCGGGCGGTGGCGTAGGCGTCCCGCGTCGCCCCCGAGCGGAAGGCGAAGTTCCCCATCAACAGGAACATCGGGATCGCCATCAGCGTGAACGACGCGACGAAGGAATACGGGTCGCGAGACAGCATCGACATGGTGCTGCGCCAGCCCATGTCGAGGTTGAACCCGCCGAAACGAGAAGCCCCGAGCACGAACAGCCCGATGATGCCGACGGCGAGCAGGCCGAAGGCGATCGGCACCCGCATCGCGAGCAGCACGAGCACCGCCACGCCGGCGATCAGGGCGAGAAGGGAACCGTCCAAGGGCGCGCTCCAGCGCGAAGTCGTGTCAGCGGATCAAATGAACACCGAACGGCGTGCGGGACGGCAGCACCTGCCGTCCCGCGCCTGGCTACCCGGCATCACCACATGTCGACGAGGCCGAGCTCCTTGCCCTTCTCCGTATATTTCGCCTCAAGCGCCTTGTACGTCTCGACGATCGCCGCCGTGTCAGCCGCGCCGGCATTGGCCGCGGCCCATTCGGCAAAGAAGTCCGGCGACGCCTCGATCCACTTCTGCCGCTCCTCGGCAGGAAACGCGATGTACTCCATCCTGCCCGGGCCGGCCTCCCTGGCAAGCGCCTCGCGTTCCTCGATCGCCAGCTTGGAGGCGCGCTCTGCATAGCGCTGCTCGGCCTCGGCCATCGTCTCGGTCATGATCGACTTGATGTCGTCCGGCAGGGCGTTCCAGAAGTCGCGGTTGACAAGCTCGAGCTGGATCGCCTGTCCGAGCCCGGCGGCGATATAGTAGTCTGAAACCTCGTTGTGGCGGATCGGTCGGGTGGTGATGATGTAGTTGGTGGAGCCGTCGACGACGCCCTTAGACAGCGCCTCGTAGACATCGTTCCACGGAATCGACACCGGCGCCGCGCCGACCGCCGAGAACGCAGCCGCCTGCACGCCGCGCGCGCGCACCTTGAAGCCGTTGAGTTCGGCGACGGTCTTGATCGGCTGCTTCGCAACGATGCCGGTGCCGCCGGTGGCGATCACGCCGAGAGCACGCACGTTGAGCTTGGCGAGTTCCTCGTCGAAGGCCTGGAACTGATCGACCAGCTCGTGGATGGTGTTCATCGCCACATAGGGCGACGGGCTCGTGAACGGCAGGTTGAACATGTTCCACAGCGGCAGCTGACCGGGATAGGACACCGTGTAGATCTTGCCCATCTCCACCAGTCCGTCACCGATGGCAACCATCACGTCCTGGTCGCGAACCAGCGAATTGCCGAGATACATCTCGAACTTGACCCGGCCGTCGGTGCGCTTGGTCACCTCCTCGGTGAACCAGATCGTCGCCTCCTGGGTCGGATCGCTCGCTGCCGACGGCGAGGCATAGCGGACCAGGATGTCCTGGGCGGCAACCGGACCGGCAAGGACGGCGGCGACCGTCGCTGCCGCGATGCCGGCGGTCAGGGTGCGCAGGGTACATTTCATCTTCATTCCTCCCATTATCATTCGTAGGTCTGGGGCTTGTCGGTCGGCGAGACGACCTCTTCATGCGCCCGGTAGCGGGCGATCGTGAGATCCAGCACGAGCCGGACGATCAGAGCGGCGATGCCGACGACCGCGATGGCACGTGCCGGCCAGGTGACGATCTTGTTGACGCCGAGATAGGCATCGCCCGTCGCATAGGCCCGGTGCGCGCCAACCCCCATGGCATAGGCGAGCACGCCGAACCCGATCAGCCCGACCAGACAGCCGAACCAGACGAAGCGGCGGATCACGCGGGCCGGCAGCCGGTCGGTGAATAGCGTCACCTCGACGTGCTGGCGGGTCGCCTGGGTATAGGCGAAGCCGAGAAACACCACGGCGACCAGCAGCATCTCGGCGATCGCCTCCATGTCGGGGATCGGCAGGGAAAAGAGGAAGCGTCCCGCGCTGGAAACGACCGTGAGCAGCATCATCCCGAACAGCGCCACGCCGGCGATATCGGCGAGCAGCCTGTCGAAGGCGATGAAGGGCTCGCGATGCGGGCGGGTCGGTTCGCTCATGCCGGCGCCATTGCCTGCCGTGTCGCCGCGATCGCGCGCCTGCGCGCCGCCGTGGCCGCCTCGTCGACCCGCCACGTCGCCTCGTCGATGACGACGCCGTAGAGCTGCTCGGCGCTGGCGCGACTGACATATCCGTCGCGCACGTCAGCCAGCACCCGTTCTGGTTCGCGATCAGTGGGATCGCCGTATCCGCCGCCGCCCGCGGGCCGGATCTCGACCCGATCACCGGCATTGACCACGACATACGCCCCCTTGCTCGGCACCTCCTCGCGGCGGCCGTCCGGCCGCGTCACGGACGCCTTGAACAGTGCGCCGTCCAACCCGCCGAACAGACCCTTGGGCGCCACCAGGCCGCGCTCGGCCATCACCGTCAGCGTCGCCTCCTCGAAGCCGACCCGGTAGCGCCGCTCCGAGGTGAGCCCGCCTCGCCACCGCCCGGCACCGCCGGAGTCCGGGACGAGGTGCCAGCTCTCGACGGTCAGCGGCGTGAGGTTCTCGATCTGCTCCACCGAAGTGATGCCGGCATTGCCGACCAGCACGCGGATCGCGTTTACCCCGTCGCGCATCGGCCGCGCGCCGTAGCCGCCGCCATGCGGATCGATGTGCTGGACGTGCTTGCGCCTCAGCGAACGGCAACGCGCCTGGTCCGGATCGGCGCCACTGAAGATGCCGGAGCAGGCCGCATCGTTCGACTGGCCGACGACCCGGTCCGGCACGGCCGCGGACAGCGTCCGCAGCAGCATGTCGATGATGCGCGGCGAGGTCTCGGTGACACCGCTGACCACCGAGGCCGGATAGGTGCAGTTGAGCAGCGTCCCCTCCGGACAGACGATCTCGATCGGCCGGTAGCAGCCCTGGTTGATCGGGATCAGATGGTCGGTGATTGCCTTGACCGTGAACCAGGTCGAATTGCAGGTCACCGAGAACGGGCAGTTGATGCCGCCGCGCACCTGCTTCGCCGTTCCGGTGTAGTCGAACAGCATGCGGTCGCCGTCGACGGTGATCTTCACCTTCACCGGGATCAGATCGGTCGGCCAGTTCGGCGCCTGCACCGGCTCGATGAAGTCGGATCCCTCGTATACCCCGTCCGGGATCTTCTCGATCTCGGCGCGCATCAGCCGCTCGGAATAGTCCAGCGTCTCGGCCATGGCATCGGCCAGCGCCTTGGCGCCGAACTTGGCCGCCAGTTCGACGATGCGCTGGTCGCCGACATAGGTGCCGGCATACTGCGCGTTGATGTCGAGCATCCGGTTGTCGACGTCGCGGGTGTTCTGGACGATCAGCCGGAACAGATCCTCGACCGGCTCGTCATTGCGGTAGAGCAGCACCGGCGGAATGCGGATACCCTCGGCATGGATGTCCCACGTCACCGCCGTGAAGCTGCCGGGGGCGGTGCCGCCGATATCCACCCAGTGGCCGCGGGTCATTGTGTAGGCGATGATCTCACCCTCGAAGAACACCGGGCGGGTGAGCTGCACGTCGGGCTGATGGTTGCCGCCACCGAGATAGACGTCGTTGGAGATGATGACATCGCCCGGCTTCAGGTTCTCCACACCGATCGCCTCGACCGAGGCCTTGGTCGAGATCACCGCCGAGCCCATCATCGTCGGAATGTCGTTGCCCTGCGCAACGAGCTGCATCTTCGCATCGAAGATCGCCGCCGATGCATCCCCGCCCGAATGGATGATCGGACTGCCGGCGGTGCGCATCATCGCGACCTTCATCTCGCGCGCGATCGCGTAGAGCCCGCTGCGGATGATCTCGAACGTAACGCGATCCATGCCCTTCATGCCCTCCCGATGGAGACGACGATCGCCGCATCGTCACGCATCTCGAGACTGTCGCCGGCATCGATGGCGATGCGCGAGCTGAGCTCCTCCACCACCAGCGGCCCCTCAATCCGGTCGCCTGCCCGCAGGTCCTCGCGCCGATACCGCGGCATCTCCACCCAGCCCCGGGGAAGGCGGATGCGGGCGGTCCCGACCGGCTCGAGCGCCTCGCCGTTGCGCTTGCGGGGGCCGGCTGCGCCGAACCGGCCGACCTTGCCGATTGCCCGGATTCGCAGGTTGACCAGCCGGACAGGACGCCCCTTGACGTCGAAGTTCCAGTGGCGGCGGTGCTCGCGGATGAAGTTCTGCCCGATGGCATCGACCGCCGCCCGATCCATCTGCCCGTCGGGGATTTCCACCAGCATCGTGTCGCCCTGACCGAGATAACAGCAATCGGCGCGCCGCTCGATCACGACGTCCTGCTCGGCGATACCCGCCTCGCGCAGCCGCGCCCGGCCGAGCCGCTCGAGATCGGCAATGCGGGCGGCGAGCATCTCGGGCTCCACCTCCTCGACGTTCTGCACGATGGACGCCTGGAAATCGTGGATAACGTCGGAGACCAGCATTCCGAAGGCGCTGAATACCCCCGGCATCGGCGGCAGCACCACGGTCGGGATTTCCAGCTCGCGCGCCAGATCGACCGCATGCACCGGTCCGGCACCGCCATAGGGGATGTAGACGAAGTCGCGCGGATCGTAGCCGCGCTCTACCGAGACGAGGCGCATCGCCTGCGCCATCAGGGCGTTGGCGACCTGGCGGACCGACAGTGCAGCGTCCTCGACGCTGACGCCGAGCGGCCCGGACAGATGGGTTTCGATCGCCGTGCGGGCGGCCGCGACGTCGAGCTTGAATTCGCCGCCCATGAAGCTGCCAGGATCTACATGGCCGAGGACGAGATTGCAGTCGGTGACGGTCGGTCGGGTGCCGCCACGGCCATAGCATGCCGGCCCGGGTTCGGCGCCTGCACTCTCTGGCCCGATGCGGATGCCCCCTGCCCCGTCGATCCACGCGATCGAGCCGCCGCCGGCGCCGATCGAGATGATGTCGATGTTGGGGCAGCGGATCGTGTAGGTGTTCAGCATGGTCGAGTTGCGCATCTCCGGACGCGCGTCACGGACCAGGGAAACGTCGAAGCTCGTCCCGCCCATGTCGCCGGCGATCGCATTGGCGATCCCCATGCGTTCACACAGCCTGGCAACCGCCGTCACGCCCCCAGCCGGACCCGAGGCGAGCAGCGTCACCGGCCGTTCGTTGATCGCCTCCGGCGGCGTCAGACCACCATTCGACTGCATGAAGAAGATGTCGGCCGCAATGCCGAGCTCGCGCGCCTTGCGGGTGAAGGTGGTCGCGTACTGGCCGCAGCGCGGCCCGAGCATCGCGTTGACCACCGTCGTGCAGGTGCGCTCGTACTCCATGATCTCCGGATTGACCTCGATCGAGCCGGTCACGAAGATATCGTTTACCTGCGCGCGGATGCGGTTCAGCGCCTGACGCTCGTGGCATTCGTTCACCGGTGAATTGATGAAGCACACCGCCAGCGCCTCGACACCGTCGCGCTTCAGGCCCTCGAGGCAGTCGTCGAGCTCGGCCTCGTCGAGTGCCGTCTCGACCGACCCGTCATAGGCGATGCGCTCGCTCACCTCGCGACGCAGGTAGCGGGGGACGAGCTCGCGCGGCGCCTCGAAGAACAGGTCGTAGAGATCGGCGCGATCATGCCGCCAGCCGCGGCGCAGCTCCAGGATGTCGCGGAAGCCGCGCGTGGTGATCAGGCCGGTCCTGGCGCCCTTGCCCTCGATGACCATGTTGGTGGCGATCGTCGTGCCGTGTCCGACGAAATCCACCGCGCCCGGTGTCGACTTGCTCAGCGCGATGATCGCCTTGAGACCGTTCAACGCGCCGACCGTCGGATCCTGCGGAGTCGTCGGCACCTTGGTCGACCACACGGCACCACTGGCATCGTCGAACATGACGACGTCCGTGAACGTTCCGCCCACATCGATGCCGACCCGCCGCATGCGCTCTCCCGCCCGCTTCCCGGTGTTTGCCACCAACCGGAAACAGTCGGCGGCAGCCCTGCCATCGCACAGCCCTGCGCGGGCTCTTCAATGAAACGTTTCATACCGTATCGCCAGCTCGGACCCGCTGTCAACAGTCCGGGCGGCTCAGTCGGTCGAATCTTCGACCTCACGCGCCTCCAGCCGCGGATATCGTCCATCGATCAGGCGATAGCGGTCGAGGATCGCATCGCGAACACGCGACCGCGCGATCTTGCCCATCGGATTGCGCGGGATTGCCGGGACAGCTGCGAGGATCCGGGGGCGCTTGAACCTGGTCATGGCCTCGATGGCCGGCGCAAGCGCCTCCTCCCAGCCGGCCGGGGCCCCGGCCACGGCCGCCGCGATCACCTCTCCCCAGTAGCTCGACGGCAGCCCGACGACGACGATCTCGCCACCTGGCAGCGCCGGGCGCAGCTGCGCCTCGATCTCCTCGGGCGTGACCCGGTAGCCGCCCGTCTTGATCACATCCGCCTCGCGCCCGACGAGATGCAGTCGCCCCTCGGCGTCGACGAAGCCGAGGTCGCCGGTTCGGTGAAATTCCCCGGGCGCCTGCTCGCGCACGCCCTCCTCGGTGAGCGTGGCGATGAGCATGTGCTGGGCGCGGATCAGCACCGGCCCGACTCGCGGCTGGTCGGGCGGAGCTTCGCCCGTCGGGGACTCCGGCACAGGCGCCTCCTCAATCCCGATGGCCACCTCGACACCGCTCGCCGGCCAGCCCACGCAGATGCTCGACCGCGACCGCGGATCATCGTACCAGCGGTCGGTCTCGGCTGGCGTCAGCACGGTGATCGGATTGAACACCTCGGTCTTGCCGAAGGTGACGCGGACCACCGGACCGAAGATCGCCCGCGCCCTTGCATAGAGTTCCGTCGACAGCGGCGCCGTACCGGTGAAGATCGTGGCGATCCCGGCAATTTCCTCGCCTTCCACGATCTCGACGAGTCTCGACAGCACGGTCGGCGGCGCAAAGATCTGGTCGACATCACCGGCGCGCAGCACGCGGCCGACAGTATCGGGCTCGACCCCGCCCAGCAGCAGCACCGACCCACCGCCATCCAGGAATGCCTGGGTCAGCAGACTCGCGCCATGCGCATAGGGCGTCATCAGCAGGATGCGTCGGCCCGGCGCCGCCGCCACCGGCATGGTGGCGCGCTGCAGGATGTTGGCGATCCAGCGGCCGCCATGCGAATGCACGATCCCCTTTGGCCTGCCAGTCGTGCCGGAGGTGAACATGATCCGCCCCCATGTGCCGGGATCGACGCGGATGTCCGGCAGGCTTTCGAAGGCCGCCGGCGCAATGTCCTCGACGATGATCGTCTCGGTCCCGGCACCGGCGAATCCGGTGTCCAGCGCGGACGACGTCAACAGCAGCCGGGCGCCGACCAGCGTCAGGCAATGCCGTGCCTCGGCTGCGGCGAAGGCCGGATTGATTGGCGCCTCCGCCGCCCCCACGAGCGCGGCAGCAAGGCTGGCGGCGACCGCCTCGCGGCCGTTCGGCAGCATCGTCGCCACCGGTTCGCCCGGCGCGACGTCGCACGCCAGAAGCCGGGCCGCCATGCCCGCAGCGGCAGCGTAGAGATCCGCATATGTCACATCGCCACGCGCGTCGGACACCGCCACCCGGCCGGCGTGCTGGCGGACAAGGGGTAGCCACTCGGATTTCCACGATATCGGCTTCATGGTCCTCCCGGCGGGTGGCTGGCGCGGCTCGCGCCACCGGCAGATGCCGGCGTGACTTGATGAAACGTTATATTGACGAGACGGACGTTGCCACATTACCGTCTTCACGACAAGCAAGAGGTGGATGATGACTCATCGCAGACCCCTCGACGGCATCGTCGTCGTCGAGCTCGGCCACAGCGTCGCGGCGCCCTATGCCGGACTGATCCTGGCCGATCTCGGGGCGCGCGTCATCAAGGTCGAGAATCCGGATGGCGGCGACTACGCCCGCGGCTGGGGGCCACCGTTCTGGGGCGATACCTCGTCGTCCTTCGCAGCGCTCAATCGCGGCAAGGAAGGGATCACCGTCAACTATGCAGACCCCGGGGACGCCGCCTTCCTTCGTGGTCTGATCGTCGACGAGGCCGATGCGGTCATCCAGAACCTGCGCCCCGGCATCCTCGAGCGGTTCGGCCTCACGGCGGAGTCCCTGCGCGCCGAGAAGCCGTCGCTGATCTGGTGCGACATCGGCGCCTTCGGCGCGACCGGTCCGCTCGCCCGCAAGCCTGGCTACGACCCGCTTGTGCAGGCCTCCACCGGCATCATGAGCGTGACCGGCGAGGGCGATCGCCCGCCGGTGCGGGTCGGCGTGTCACTGGTCGACATGGGATCGGGCATGTGGGCCGTGATCGGGCTGCTGTCGAGCCTGATCGCCCGTGCCCAGACCGGCGAGGGAACCCAAGTCTCGACGTCGCTCTACGAGACCGGGCTAGCCTGGATGACGATTCCGCTCGCCGGCTACGAGGCGGCGGGCGACGTGCGCAAGCCCTACGGGTCCGGCGTCGCCGAGATCGTGCCGTACCAGGCCTATCGCACCGCCGACGGCTGGCTGATGATCGCGGCCGGCAACGACAATCTGTTCCGCAAGCTCTGCGCGGCGCTCGGCCTCGAACATCTCGCCACCGATCCCGCCTTTGCCACCAACGCCGCCCGCGTCACCAACCGGAACCGACTGCTGCCAATCATCGAGGAGGCGGTTTCGCACTGGCAACCTGACGAGCTCGCCGCCCGCCTCGACGAGCTCGGCGTGCCGAATTCGCCACTGCTCACCGTGGATCAGGTCGCCCGCCATCCGCAGACAGCCGCGCTCGGGATGTCGGTCGACAGCGGCGGCCTCAAGCTCATGGGCGTGCCGCTCGCCTTTGACGGCGTGCGTCCGCGCATCGCATCGCCCGCCCCGAAGCTCGGCGAGCACGATGCCCACCTGAAGAAGATGCCGAGGAAGCGCCTTGCAGACCAGCTTTGAGACGATTTCGACCGAGCGGTTGTCGCCGCATGTGATGGTCATCACACTTGACCGGCCGCACGCTGCCAATGCCATGAACACGCAGATGGGCCTCGATCTGATGGCGCTGTTCGAGACGTTCCTGATCGACCATCAGGATCTGCGCTGCCTCGTCCTCACCGGACGTGGCGACAAGGCGTTCTGCGCCGGCGGCGACCTGAAGGAGCGCCGCGGCATGTCGGACGAGACATGGGCCGCCCAGCACGCGATCTTCGAGCGCATGGTGCGCGCCGTCATCGGCTGTCCGCTGCCCGTCATCTGCGCCGTCAACGGGGCGGCTTATGGCGGCGGCTGCGAGATCGCGGCGGCCTGCGATTTCGTCTATGCCTCGACCAACGCCCGTTTCGCCCTGACCGAGGTGACGCTCGGCATCATGCCGGGCGCCGGCGGCACCCAGAACCTTGCCCGCGCCGTCGGTGCCCGCCGCGCCAAGGAGATCATTCTGACCGGCCTGCCGTTCACGGCGGCAGAGGCCGAGGCCTGGGGGCTGGTCAACCGGGTGTGCGAGCCGGCCGAGCTGCTGCCCGCAGCGCTCGCGACCGCAGACCGCATCGCCGCCAACGCGCCGATCTCGGTACGCCAGGCAAAGCAGGCAATCCAGCGCGGCCTCGACATGTCGATCTGGGACGGCCTCGCCTTCGAGATCGAGGCCTACAACCGGATGGTCCCGACCGAGGACCGCCGCGAGGGCGTCAACGCGTTCAACGAGAAGCGCAAGCCGGCCTTCAGGGGCCGCTAGGAGGATCGCCGCCATGACCGAGAAGGCCCACCTGCGCGAGGTCGGCCTGCGCGACGGGCTGCAGATGGTCAAGACCATCCTGACGCCGCAGCAGAAGCTTGAATGGTGCCGTCGCGAAGCCGCTGCCGGCGTCGGCGAGATCGAAGTCACGTCCTTCGTTCCGGCCAAGGTCGTGCCGCAGTTCGCCGACGCTGCCGAGGTCGCCGCCGGCGCGCTGCAGCTGGGCGGCTTCACGGTCTCCGCTCTGGTGCCGAACCTCAAGGGCGCCGAGCGCGCCTTCGCGATCGGCGTCAGCAAGATCAATTACGTCCTGTCGGCAAGTGAGGAGCACAATCTGGCGAATGTCCGCCGCTCCACTGCGGAATCGATCGAGGATTTCCGGCGGATCGTCGCGCTCAGGAACGAGCGGGCACCGGACGCACGGGTTGGCTGCGGCATCGCCACCGCCTTCGGCTGCACGATCGCGGGCGCGGTGCCGGAAAGGCGCGTCGTGGAAATCGCCGCCACGCTGGCCGAACTCGGTGCCGACGAGATCGTCATTCCCGACACCGTGGGCTACGGCCACCCCGGCCAGGTACGCAGCCTGATGCGCGCGGTCATGACAGCGGTGGGAGATGTGCCGGTCGCGTGTCACTTCCACGACACGCGCGGGCTCGGCCTTGCCAATGTGACGGCGGCGCTCGAGGTCGGTGTGCGCGCCTTCGACGCCTCGCTTGGCGGACTGGGCGGCTGCCCCTTCGCACCGGGCGCCACCGGCAATATCGACAGCGAGGACACCGTGTTCCTGCTCGAATCGCTCGGCTTCGACACCGGCATCGATATCGAGGCGCTGGTCGACCTGCGCCGCACGGTGGAATCCTGGCTGCCGGGCGAGCGCTTCTGTGGAGCCGTGGCGCGCGCCGGCCTGCCCAGAACGTACCGACCTGCCGCCGAGGTGACCTGATACGGTTCGGCCGGCCGATACCCTTCGGAAGGATGAGAATGGATCAGATCAACGACGCCGCGGCAGGCGCTGCCGTCCATGTCGAGCTCGGCGAGGATTTTCCCGAACTGCGCGAGGCCGTGCGCCGAATCGCCAGCGGCTTTCCACCGGCATACTGGCGCCGGCTCGATGAGGAGCAGGCCTATCCGAGCGAATTCGTCAAGGCGCTGACCGCCTCAGGCTTCCTCGGCGCGCTGATCCCGGAAGAATATGGCGGGTCGGGTCTGCCGCTGCGCGCCGCCGCCGTCATCCTCGAGGAGATCAACGCCAGCGGTTGCACGGCAAGCCCCGCTCATGCCCAGATGTACATCATGGGCACGCTGCTGCGACATGGCAGCGAGGCGCAGAAGCGCCGCTATCTGCCCGCCATCGCATCGGGCGAACTGCGCCTTCAGGCCTTCGGTGTCACCGAGCCGACCACAGGCTCGGACACGACCCAGCTCAAGACCCGGGCTGTGCGTCAGGGCGACCGCTATATCGTGAACGGCCAGAAGGTCTGGACTTCGCGGGCACTCCATTCCGACCTGATGCTGCTGCTCGCCCGCACCACGCCGGCCGACCAGGTGCAGAAGCGTACCGACGGCCTGTCGGTGTTCCTCGTCGATCTGCGCGAGGCGCGCGGCAACGGTGTCGAGATCAAGCCGATCAGGGCGCTTATCAATCACAACACCACCGAGGTGTTCATCGACAATCTGGAGGTGCCGGCCGAGAATCTGATCGGCGAGGAAGGCAAGGGGTTCCGCTACATCCTCGATGGCCTGAATGCCGAACGTATCCTGGTCGCCACCGAATGCGTCGGGGACGGCCGCTGGCTCCTGAAGAAGGGGGTCGAATACGCCAAGGAGCGCGTCGTCTTCGGCAAGCCGATCGGCGCCAATCAGGGCGTGCAATTTCCGCTCGCCCGCGCCTATGCCGAGCTCGAGGCGGCCGATCTGATGTGCCGCAAGGCGGCCGCGCTGTTCGACGCCGGGAGGCCCTGCGGCGAGGAGGCCAACATTGCCAAGTTGCTTGCCTCTGAGGCGACCTGGCACGCTGCCGAGGCCTGTCTGCAGACCCATGGCGGCTTCGGCTTCGCCCGCGAATACGACGTCGAGCGGAAGTGGCGCGAAGTCAGGCTGTACCAGACCGCGCCGATCTCCACCAACCTGATTCTCGCCTATATCGGCCAGCACGTGCTCGGCATGCCGCGCTCGTACTGATGCTGCAACCGGAGTCGAACGCCATGACCGGGTTGACGCGACAGGCCGCCGAATTCCTCGCCGGGCTGCATCCGGACGCAGTTCCCGACATCTGCCTCGATACCGCAGCCCTCGGCACGACCGATTGCGTCGCCGTGATGATCGCCGGCAGCGAGGAGGATGCCTCGCGGCTGGTACGCGAACTGATCTCACCCGCCTCCGGCCCCGACACCGCGCCGCTGATCCCTTCCGGCGTGATGCTGGCATCGGCCGACGCGGCGCTGGTCAACGGCGTCGCCGCCCACGCGCTCGACTATGACGATGTCGGTATCGACGGCCATCCGAGCACGGTGCTCGTCCCGGCGATCCTCGCCGAGGGCCATGCACTCGGCATCTCCGGCGCCCGTGCACTCGCCGCCTACGTGGCGGGCTATGAGCTCTGGGCGCTGCTGGACTCGCTCGAGCCCGGCAAGCTGCACGACCGAGGCTTTCATCCCACCGCCGTTCAGGGCACCGTGGCGACGGCGGCCGCCTGCGCGGTGCTGCACGGCCTCGATGCTGACCGGGCCGCCAACACGATCGCCATAGGTGCCTCGCTGGGGGCAGGCCTTGTCGCCAATTTCGGCACCATGACGAAGCCCCTGCACGCCGGCCGCGCCGCCCAGTCGGGCATCCTTGCCGCCCGCCTCGCCGCGCGCGGCTTCACCGCCTCGCCAGACGTGCTGGAGCATCGTACGGGCTACCTGCGTGCGCACTCGCCGTCCGGTACGCCGGATCTGGACAAGCGCGACCATGGTCTTGGCCGAATCTGGCGGATGGCGCAACTCGGCCTCAACATCAAGCGGTATCCGCTCTGCTACTCGACGCACCGCGCGATCGACGCGATGCTCGACCTTGTCGAGGCGCATGACCTGACGCCTGACGAGGTGCGCGAGATCCGCGTCGGCGCCGGCGGGCCCGAACTGCTGATGCTGCGCAACCACGCCCCGAGGACGGGCCTCGAGGCAAAATTCTCGATGGAGTTCGCGATGGCGAGCGCGCTCGTCGCCCGCCGGGTCGGACTTGCCGAGCTGAGCGACGGCTTCGTGCGCCGCCCTGATGTCATCGCGGCGATGCGCAAGGTCGCCTGCACCGCGGTTCATGACGGCATCGCCGGCATGCCCGATTCCCCGCCCGACACGGTGGAGGTAGAACTCGTGACCGGCGAGGTGCTGCGCCACGAGCCCGTGCAGTTTGCACAGGGCAGCTGGCAGAATCCCCTGAGTCGCGACGGGCTGCGCGGGAAGTTTCTCGACTGTGTGACCGGACACCTCGCCGACGGACGGGCCGAGCGCCTGTTCGAGCAGCTGGTCGGACTCCGCCGGATCGACAACCTGCGCGATCTCGACTTCGCAACCGCCAACCTGCCTCACCGCCACTGAGCCTGATCCGCCCGTTTCGCGCGCCTTGAGAGGAACGCCCGATGCCCGCCCTGCCCACTGCCCAGATCCCCGGCGTCTATCATCGCCGCGTCGGCGACATCCTCGTCACCGCGCTCTGTGACGGCTACATGGACGGGTCCTACGACATCTTTCGCAACGTCGATGCCGCCGAGGTGGACGAAATGCTCGGGGCCGCGTTCCGGCCCTCGCCGCCGCGCATCTCGATCAACTGCTTCCTCATTCGCACGAAGGACCGGGTTGCGCTGGTCGATGCTGGCTCAGGGGATTCGATGGGGCCGACTCTGGGAAGGCTCCCGGCCTCGATGGCGGCGGCCGGGGTCGCGTTCGCGGACATCGACACCGTGCTGCTGACCCACGTTCACCCCGACCACTCCAACGGGCTGACCGCCGCCGACGGCAGCCGCAACTTCGAGAACGCCGAACTGGTCGTCTCGGAGGCCGATGTCCGCCACTGGCATGACGATGCCGAGATGGCCCGGGCCAGCGAGCGTCAGAAGCTGCGCTACTTCGAGTGGGGCCGATTCCAGTTGCAGCCCTATGCCGACCGGCGCAGACACGCCGAGGGCGAGGTGTTCCCGGGCATCACCGCCCTCCCGATCGCCGGTCACACACCGGGCCACACCGCCTATGTCGTCGCTTCAGGTGGCGAAACGATGATGATCTGGGGCGACGTCTGCCACGTCCCGGAGATCCAGCTGCCCCGGCCGAGCGCGACGATGATCTTCGACAGCGATCCCGAAGCGGCTGCCGCCTCGCGACGCCGCGTGCTCGACATGGTGGCGACCGACAGGCTGCTGGTCGCCGGCATGCATCTGCACTTTCCCGGCTTCGCCCACATCGTGCGCGACGGTAATGGCTACGCGGCGATCCCCGAGGCCTGGGCGTTCACGGTGTAGCGGCCTCGCTGGGGCGCGGGCGGGCGCGACGGCGCGGTCAGTGGGTGAGGCGGAAGTAGAGCATCGGCAGCTTCTCCGGCAGTGCTGCCACGCGGTCGATCAGCATGACGTTGCGGCGACCGAAGATTCGGCTGAGATAGCCGGTGCCGTTGCCATCGAGCCCGACGCAAAACACGTCGATGCCCTCTTGCGACAGCAGCTGTACCGCCCGGCGGGCATCCTCGACCAGATAGGTGCGGTCGAGCACGTCAACGTCGGACGGCTCGCCGTCGGTGACGATCAGCAGCAGCCGGCGATGGGTGAGGCAGCCCCTGAGCTCGGCGCCGGCGTGGCGGATCGCCGCGCCGATCCGGGTCGAGTAACCGCCACGCAGCCCGGCCAGGCGGGCCTTCACGGCGTCGCCGTAGGGCTCGCCGAACTCCTTGATCCGGTAGTAGCGAACCTCATGCCGCGTGTCCGAACAGAAGGCCCGCACGGCATAGGGGTCGCCCACTTCGGCCATGGCGGTGGACAGCAGTGCGGTAGCCGCCCGCTCCAGCGCAAAGACGCTCGTCGTCGTGCCGCGCACGATGTCCTTGGTCGATTCCGAAATGTCGAGCAGCACGAGGATCGACAGATCGCGGTTGCGCAGCACCGAGGTCTCGTAGACACGCGGATCCGGCGTCAGCCCGCTGCGTCGGTCGACCGTGGCCTGGATTGCGGCATCGAGGTCGAGACGGTCGCCGTCGGGCTGGCGCCTGACCCTGACCGGCCGGCTCACTCGCGCGGACCGGATAAGCCGCGAGATCCGCGCTGTGACCTCCGGGTAGTCCGCCATGATCCGGTCGATGATCTCCGGCCGCGCCGTCCTCGGCGAGAAATCCATGATGGTCGTCCATTCCACCCGATCGTGGCCGATGGCGTAGTCCCACTCCGGATAGCGTGCGACAGGCAGGCCGACATCGTCCTCCACCGCTGACAGCCGCGCCGCAATGCTCGCCTCGTCGCGGGCCTGCTCGGCCCGCTCACGCTGGTGTGGCTGGTCCTCGTTCTCCGTCTGCTGGATCTTGATCGAGTCCGTCATGATCTCGGCCTGCTCGTCGGCAGATGTCGAGGGCTCGCCGAAATCCCACAATCCCAGGTTGTCGTCGCGATAGGGCGGCTGGACGACGTAGGTCCTGGCGTTGAACTGGACGCGCATCTGGCCGAGATCGTTGCCGAGCAGCGAGCCCATCTCGCGGCTCATCTCGGAATCGTCCCAGCGACCACGCTGATCGTGGAACATCTCCCTGCCCTTGCGCACCCACGGATCGTGATCGCGAAAGGCGGGATCGATCAGCGCCCGCGCCAGGCGCGCGAGCAGGACCGGCGCGACCTGCGAGCCATTCGCCTCCGCGACATGGAAGCTCCTCCAGAGCCGGCCGAGCCCGGGGAACTCGCGCATCGCCAGCGCCTCGACGCGGGCGTCCTCGATCAGCGACACCAGCGCGACCTGGATCGGCTTCAGTTCGCGCACCGGAAACCGTTCCGGCGTGAACATCAGGTGAGCGCCGACATGGGCGAGGGATGCCCGGTAGAGCCGTTCCGACTGTGCGGCGCTGTAGCCGGGGAAACTCTCCGGCATGCGGATCATGTAGCGGTCGAACGTGGTGCGGCGCACCGGCTTGACGGCCGGGCCGCGCGGCGCCGCGCGGATCACCGGCCGCATGCCCCACAGGGCAGCAAGGTAGAGTCTCAGATGCCGTTCAACGTGGTGGAAGGTGGTGTCGCCCGCGCCATCCCGAAACAGCCGCAGTGCCGCGCCGTCGGCAAGCGACAGATAGGCGAGGCGCCGGCCGGGATCGTCGCCCGCCGCCCTGAGCCCGGCCAGCAGCCACCGGCGGAACCCTGCAGCATCGACGTTCGACAGGATGAACTCGGTCTGCCGCGCCACCGCCTGAAGGGACTCTGGCGCTGCCGCCGCCAGTTCCTCCATCGCGGCAAGCCAGGAGCTGAACGCGTCGCGCCCCCCGAGCAGGCGTGCCGCGTGGTCCGAGGCGACCAGCAGCTCGATCGCCGGTCCCTCGCCGGCACGCCGCGCCGCCTGCTGGACCACCGGCACAAGCCTGAGCGTCGCCTCGGCCCCGACCAGCCGTGCGCAGGCCGGGGTCACCTTGGCGAACAGCGCCACCGCCCGTCCGCCGAGTCCGGACGACACCAGCGCATCCAGGCCCTCGCTCCATTGGTCGAAGGCTGGCCCCGGAAACATCTCGCGCACCGCCCGCCAGCCGGCCTCGCCGACCAGTTCGACGAGGCGCGCACGGTTCATCAGATCGTCGATCGGGTTGGGGTTGCGTGCCATCGGCGGGCTTGAGCAGTGTTCAGGAGAGTGCGGCGACGGCCTCGCGCAGTGCGCTGCGGATGTCGGGATCGTCGGTGATCGGCAGGATGACGGCCATTTCGAATGCCTCGTCGGCGGACACGCCGCGGGCGATCAGCCGGCCCGCGTGGATGAGCATGCGCGTCGAGGCACCCTCTTCGAGCCCGTGGCCCCTCAGATTGCGCGACCGCTGGCCGGCGCGAACCAGCCGCTCGGCCACGGCCATGTCGACACCGGATTCGTGGGCGACGATCTCGGCCTCCACCTCGGCAGCCGGATAGTTGAAGTCGATCGCCCCGAACCGCTGCTTGGTCGATTCCTTCAGATCCTTCAGGACGCTCTGATAGCCGGGATTGTAGGAGATCACGAGGTGGAAGTCGGGATGGGCCCGCACCAGTTCGTTTCGCTTCTCGATCGGCAGCACCCGCCGGTCGTCGGCCAGCGGATGGATCACCACGGTGGTGTCCTGTCGTGCCTCGACGATCTCGTCGAGATAGCAGATCGCGCCATGACGCACGGCGACCGCCAGAGGCCCATCGTGCCAGGCCGTACCGGCGGAATCGAGCAGGTAGCGGCCGACGAGGTCGGACGCGGTCATGTCCTCGTGGCAGGCGACCGTGACCAGCGGCCGCTTCAGCCGCCAGGCCATGTGTTCGATGAAGCGCGTCTTGCCGACGCCGGTCGGCCCCTTGAGCATCACCGGCATGCGGGCGGCATAGGCCACCTCGTAGAGATGCACCTCGTTGCCGACCGGCCGGTAGAACGGCTCGTCGTGGAGCAGGTAGTCCGCGAGTTCCATGGGGTCTCCCGAGTGGTCGCAGGCCCCTCCTGCCTGCCGCCCGACGGAGGCGGCAGATGCATGGTCGGGGCCGCCATCATTTCGGCCGCACCGGGCCGCCCATGCCGGGACGGCCCGGCCCGCTGCGTCAAGCAGCTCAGCGGTGTGCCACCGTCTTGGGGTTCGGAATGCCCTCGATCGGACATTCGTCGGTGCCGGGCGAGGCGCGGGTGATGGCCTCGACCATCTCCCTTGTTCCCTCCGGATCGGTCACCCACTTGCTGTAGAAGTCGTACGGACAGGCTGCCAGACCCTTCGCCGTCTCGCCGGAGTTGATCATGCCGGTGTAGCCGCGGTGCAGCAGCTTGTAGAGATGGTTCTGCGACTGCATGTTGCGGCGCGCGTCGCGCAGCAGCGATTTCGACAGCTGGGCGTACTGGATGCCCATCTCCTCCTCGCCGCATTCGCCGAGCGTGCGGCCGTCGAAGCCGATGATCGCCGAATGGCCGAAATAGGAGTAGACGCCGTCGAAGCCGGCGGCATTGGCGACGGCAACATAGACGTTGTTCGCCCAGGCCATCGCCTTGGCCATGATGACCTGCTGGTCCTTGGCCGGATACATGTAGCCCTGGCAGCGGACGATCAGTTCGGCGCCCTTCATCGCACAGTCCCGCCAGATCTCGGGATAGTTGCCGTCATCGCAGATGATCAGGCTGATCTTGAGGCCCTTGGGACCCTCCGAGACGTAAGTGCAGTTGCCCGGATACCAGCCCTCGATCGGAACCCAGGGCATGATCTTGCGGTATTTCTGAACGATCTCCCCCTTGTCGTTCATCAGGATCAGCGTGTTGTAGGGCGCCTTGTTGGGATGCTCCTCGTGCCGCTCGCCGGTCAGCGAGAACACGCCCCACACCCCGGCCTTGCGGCACGCCTGCGCGAAGATCTCGGTCTCCTCGCCCGGGCAGGTCGAGGCCGTTTCATACATTTCCTTGGAATCATACATGATTCCGTGGGTCGAATACTCGGGGAAGATGACGAGATCCATGCCCGGGAGGCCGACCTTCATGCCGACCAGCATGTCGGCGATCTTTCGGGCATTCTCAAGAACCTCGGCCTTGGTATGCAGCCGTGGCATCTTGTAGTTGACGACCGCCACGCCGACCGTGTCGTTACTCGAAGAAATGTCACCATGAAGCATTTGGTACCTCCCACTTGCATGATCTGGGTTCGAAACGCCCGCCCGAGAGCCCTCACACGGCCATGTGGCGGTTGACGAGGTCGTCGGTCAGGTCACTGACCGGCCCGCCGGCGACCACGCGTCCCTTGTCGATGATGGCGAAACTGTCCGAGGCGGAGCGCGCGAACGCGATGTCCTGATCGACGAGGACGATGGTGATGCCGAGCTCCTTGTTGAGGCGCCGGATCACCGTCTCGATCTGTTCGACGACATTCGGCTGGATCCCCTCGGTCGGCTCGTCGAGCAGGATGATCCTGGGGCTGCTCAGCAGCGCCCGGGCGATCGCGAGCTGCTGTTGCTGGCCGCCCGACAGATTGCCGCCGCGCACCCCGAGACGCTCCTTCAGGACGGGGAACAGCGAGAAGATGAACGCCTCGTCGACCGGGGGGCGCGTCTCGTCGCGCGCGAAGGTGCCCATCCTCAGGTTTTCAGCGACCGTGAAACGGGGCAGGATGCCGCGGCCTTGCGGCACGTAGCCGATGCCCGCCCGCGCGCGCCGGTAGGTCGGCATGCCCGAAATCTCGACACCATCGAGCCGGATGCTGCCGCGGGTGCGGTCCATGAGCCCCAGGATCGCGCGCAGCAGCGTCGTCTTGCCGACGCCGTTACGCCCGATGATCGACAGGAAACCGCCGTCCGGAACCCGGATGTCGACGTTCTGCAGCGCCCGGGAATTGCCGTAGTAGGCATCGAGCCGGCTGATCTCAAGCATGACCGATCCCCATCGACCCGAGATAGACTTCCCGCACCTTCTCGTTGCGCTCGATCTCGGCGACGGTGCCCTGCGCCAGCAGACGGCCCTGGTGCATCACCGAGATCACATCGCCGATCTCCTTGACGAAGCCCATGTCGTGCTCGACCACGATGATGGTGTGCCGTCCCTTCAGCCGGTTGCAGATTTCCGCGGTCTTGTGCGTTTCCTGGACGGTCATGCCGGCGGTCGGCTCGTCGAGCAGGATCAGCTCACTGTCCTGTGCGAGCAGCAGGGCGATCTCCAGCCACTGCGTCTGTCCGTGCGAGAGGTAGCCAGCCTGCCGGTCGAGCACTTCACCAAGGCCGACGAACTCGGCGAGCGCCTCCAGTTCCCGTCGCCCGGAGATGCCCGGTCGGAACAGGTTTGCAAACACGCCGGTCTGCTTGCAGTTGGCGACCTCGAGGTTCTCCCGCACCGTCAGCTGGCGCAAGACGCTCGGAACCTGGAACTTGCGACCGACTCCGGCCCGGGCGATCTGATACTCGTCGAGATTGGAGATCACCTTTCCCGCGTAGCGGATTTCGCCCGAACTCGGCCGGATCTTGCCGCAGATCAGGTCGAGTGCCGTGGTCTTGCCGGCCCCGTTCGGCCCGATCAGACAGCGCAACTCGCCCTTGCTGACGGACAGATTCAGGCCCTCGATCGCCTTGAAGCCGTTGAAGCTCATGACGATGTCGACGAGCTCGAGATGGCTCTCGTTCATTGTGCCGCTCCCGCCGTCTTCGCCGCTGCGCCGTCGCCGGCGGACTCCTCGTCGTCGACCGGACGCCCGCGGGCGCCGGCGATCCGATCGCGGACGATGTCGACAAGCCCGGCCAGTCCCTTAGGCAGGAACAGCACGACGAGGACGAACATCGCGCCCATGATCAACGTCCACGTGTCGAGGAAGGTCTCGGACTCCGAGAGCGCGCCCTGCATGCCGGCCACCAGGATGGCGCCGAGCATCGCGCCGAGCAGGCTCTGCCGTCCGCCGACCGCGACCCAGATCACCACGGCGAGGCTGAGCGGCACGCCGAGGAACGTCGGCGAAGCGAACTCCATGACCACCGTGTAGAGCATGCCGGCCAGGCCGGCGATCGCCGCCGAGACCGAGAAGGCGAAGTTCTGGTAGGCGGCGACGTCGTAGCCGAAGAACCGGACGCGGTTCTCCTGATCCCGGATCGCCTGGAGGATCAGCCCCGTCTTGCTGCGGGTGATCGCCAGCGCCGTCAGAAGGCTGATGGAAAGGCCGCTGGCGACCAGATAGTAGGTCGAGCTCGAATAGGCATCGAATTCGAAGCCGAACAGCTCCAGCTGGGCAAGATCGGTGATCCCGTTGAAGCCGCCGGTATAGGGCTGCTGGTCGATGATCAGCAGGTTGCCAACAACGAGGGCCGCGAGCGTGATGATCGCGACATAGACGCCGGTGATCCGGCCACGGAACATGAACCAGCCCAGCACCGCCGCGCAAAGCGCCGGCACCAGCAGTCCGGCGATGATGGCGAATGTCAGCGAATAGAACGGTTGCCAGAACAGCGGCAGCGTCTCGATGTTGTTCCACACCATGAAGTCCGGCAGCCCCTCGGCACCGGTATGAACCGGCACCGTCCGAAGCTTGAGCGCCATCGCCATGCAGTAGGAGCCGAGACCGAAGCTGAGCGCCTGACCGAGGTTGAGAATTCCCGCGTAACCCCAGGACAGGGCGAGCGCCATCGCCAGGATGCTGAGCACCAGATAGCGCGCGATGCGGTTGAGCAGGAAATCGTTGTCGATGAAGCTGGGCAGCAGGAACACGGCGATGCAGACCGTCACATAGACGAGGACCTGGATGTGGGCCCTGCCGATGCGTATGGAGCGCGGCTTCGCGGCCATGGACTGAGTTCCCCCGATCGTTGTCATGACCGCACGCGCACCGCGAACAGGCCCTGCGGGCGGAACCGGATGAGGACGACGATCGCCAATAGCACCAGCGCCTTGGCGATGGTGTCGTTGCGGATGTAGGCGATCACCCCGGTCAGTTCGCCGAGCAGGAAGGCGCTGCCGACCGTACCGAACAGGCTCTGCACTCCGCCGAGCACGACGACGAAGAAGGCATCCACCACGTAGCCGGTGCCCATCTCCGGCGACACGCTCTTAAGCGGTGCGACGAGCGCGCCGGCGAGCCCCGCCAGCCCGGCACCGTAGGCGAAGGTGAGCCCGAACACGCGGCCCGAATTGATGCCGAAGCAGTTTGCGATGCTGCGGTCCTGCACGATCGCGCGCAGCTTCATGCCAAGCGTCGTGCGGTACATCAGCAGCCAGGTGACGGCGAACAGAACAACGACCGTCAGGAAGATAAAGACGCGGTAGGCGGAGACGTCGACCCCGAGAATCGTCGTCGAGTGGCCGAGCGCAGCCGGCATCTGCACGTAGCGCAGTTCGCCGCCGGCGGTCAGCCGGACGATCTGCTGCAGCATGACGCCGATCCCCCAGGTGGCCAGGATCGTGTCGAGCGGGCGTTCGTAGAGATGGCGGATGACGCCCTTCTCGACGAGCCAGCCCAGTATCGCAACGCCGAGAAAGACCAGCGGCAGACTAGCCAGCAATCCCAGTCCGAAATAGGCGTTGAGAACCCATGCGCCGTAAGCGCCGAGCATCACGAACTCACCGTGCGCCAGGTTGATGACGCCCATCGTGCCGTAGATGATCGCCAGCCCCAGCGCGACGAGCAGCAGCACCGCGGCGATGCCGAGCCCGGTAATCAATTGCTGAAGAACGATGTCCATCGTGCCCCTCTCCGAATTCGTCGCCACGACCGCGGCAGCGCTTCTGCCGCCGCGGCCGACCGAGCCGTGGCTCAGCTCTCGACGAGTCCGGATGCCGTGCACTGCTGGTTGGGATAGGCGGCATAAGGGTCCGGGGCGATCCACTCGGAGGACTCCACCAGCACCTCGAACTGGCCGTCCGACTTGGCCACCGCGATCTTCGGCCACAGCCATGTGTGCAGGTTCTCCGGCTCGATGCGGACCCGGCCCTGCGGCGCGATCATCTCCTCGCCCTTGACGGCCTCGCGGATGTTCTCGGGCGTGATATCGCTCGGGGCGAGCTTCTCGACCGCCTGCTTGAACAGATAGACCTGGAAGTAGGACGGCTCGGAGACGAAGTGCGTCACCTTGTCGGCGCCCCAGCGCTTCCGGTAGGCCTCGACGAACTTCTCGTTCTCCGGCGACTGGTGGACCATGAAGTAGGGAGCCGAGGTGAAGTGGCCCGCGGCCGCATCACCGCCCATCGCCGCCACCTCGTTCTCCGACGTCGTCAGGCTCGCCATCGGCATCTTCTCAGGATCGAGGCCGGCAGAGCGGTATTGCCGGTGCAGCGCGACCACCGAGTCGCCGACGACGGTCGAGAAGATCACGTTCGGTTGGGTCGAGCGGATCTTGTTGATGACCGAGCTGAATTCGGAATGACCGAGCGGCACGTATTCTTCCTCGACCACCTCGCCGCCGAGCTCGGCCAGCAGCTTCTTGCAGTAGTTGTTTTCCTCGCGCGGATAGATGTAGTTCGAGCCGATCAGATAGAATTTCGGCCCGAAGTTCTTGAACAGCCAGGGGATGAATTCGTCCTGCTGCTGGTTCGGCACGGCGCCCGTGTAGATGACATTCTTCGAGCACTCGCGGCCTTCGTAGAGGGTCGGATACCAGTAGAGATTGTTCCGACGCTCGAACACCGGCAGCACCGCCTTGCGGCTGGCCGAGGTGTAGGAGCCGAACACGCTGACGCACTGGTCGCTCACCACGAGCTTGCGCGCCTTGTCGGCGAATGTCGCGGGATCCGAAGCCGGATCCTCGACAATCGGCACGATCTTCATGCCGTTGATGCCGCCCGCGTTATTGATCTCCTCGATGGCAAGGATCGTCGCCTTGTTGAGCGACTCCTCGATGATCGCGGTCGTTCCGGTCAGCGAGAACAGCACACCGACCTTGATCTCGCCGTTCGCGGCCCGCGCCAGCCCGTAGTCCTTGATCCAGATGTGCGGGAAACCCGCCGCTGCCGCGACCGCACCGGTCGCTGCCGTAGCCTTCAGGAAGTCGCGTCGTTTGATGGCCATGTCCGAACCCCTCTCGTGAACGCAAAAAACCCAGCGACAGACCGGAAAGTCTGTTGCGGGGCAATGTCGCCCGTATCTGATTTTGGCGGCGCTGTTGCCGCTTGCTGGTCACCCAAGCGTGGGAACGTTATTTCAGCAGTTCATGGCTGTCAACAATTGCGCGCGCCAATGTGACGATCGTCACGCGGCGTTCCATCGCCTGGTTGCGGATGAAGGAATAGGCACCGTCCTCGTCCATCCCGCGCTGGGTCATGAGGATGATCTTGGCGCGCTCTATGTCCCTGATTCCCTTGACGTTTTCGTCAAGCCGCGCGATCCGGGTGCGCAGTCGGCGGATATAGCCGTGCTGGCTGCGGGCCACCGCGAGGGTGGTGGCGAACTCTGCCGCGCCGAACGGTCGGAACAGCACTGCATCAGGCGAGCAATCAAGCAGCTGCTTGCGGTCGAACCCGCCACGCTCCGGCAGCAGCACCATAAGGGTCGCCGTCGACTCGCCGGGCATCCAGGGCAGACGTTCGCCCAGCCCGTCGATCATGTCCGTCACGATCACATCGACGTCATAAGGAAACCTGTCGGGCGGTGGCCACACATGGGTGACGATGCCGCGGCGCGACTGGAGTTCCCGCAGCAAGGCCTCACCCGTCGCATCGCGCTCGCAGGCGACGAAGGCCGAAAGTCGGGGCTGCAGGGAAGAATCGTGTCGCATGGCAGGCGTGCGGTCGTTCAGGTCTCCACGCCCGGCGACCTGACGAGGCACTGCAGGAAGGGATCCGCATCGACCGACGAATTGGACTCCCAGAGCAGGTCGAACTGGCCGCGGTCGTTGGCGCGACCAATGCGGGCCCAGACATTGGCGTGGCTGCAGCCCGGATTGATGGCAATCGGCCCCTGCGGGGCGTCGAACGTGGTGCCGAGCACAGTTGAACGCAGCACATCGGTGTCGAGCGTGTCGGTCAGCTCGAGGGCGCGGGCGAACATGTGTACCTGAAAATAGGCAGCCTCCACGCACATGTTGGTCGGCTCGTCCTCGCCGAACCGCTGCTTGTAGCGCGAGACGAAACTCTCGTTACGCGAACCCGGCAGCCCCTGGAAGTAGGGTGCAGCGGTGATGTGACCAAGACCGACGTCGAAGCCCATCGCCTTGATCTCGGCCTCGGTGGTGGTCAGGCTCGCGATCGGCATGGTACGCGGATCAAAGCCGAAATCGGCATAGGTCTGATACAGCGCAACGGTCGAGTCGCCGACCACGGTCGAGAAGATCACGTCGGGCTGGGTGCGCCTGATCTCCTGCATGATCGGCAGGAAATCGGTCCGGTCGGCACGCAGGCTGACATAGCGCTCGCCGACCATCTCGCCGCCGCGCCGCGACAGCAGCTCGCGCATGATGCGGTTCGATTCCCTTGGATAGACATAGTCGGACCCGACGAAGAAGAACCGCGTGCCGTAGCGCTCGGTGAGAAAATCGCACAGGGCGAAGCTGTTCTGGTTTGGCGCGGCACCCGTATAGATGATATTCGGCGAATATTCGAACCCCTCGTAGAGGGTCGGGTACCATAGCAGTCCGTTGAGCCGCTCGACGATTGGCAGCACTGCCTTGCGGCTGCTCGAGGTATAGCAGCCGAAGATCGTGCTGACGCCATCCGCCACCAGCATCCTGCGCGCATAGCTGCGGAACAGCGCATTCTCCGAGGCCGGATCGTAGATCACCGGAACGATCTCGCGTCCATTGACGCCGCCGGCGGCGTTGATCTCCTCTATGGCGATCAGCGTGCCGCGCAGCTGCGTCTCCTCGATCACCGCCATGTAGCCGGTTCGCGAGAACAGCACGCCGACACGCCACGGTTCGGACGTCTGGGTGCTCGAATACATCTCCGGGGCCCCCTCATCGGTCGGCCGGAAGCTCCGCCGTCCTCGCGACGACGCTTCACACTTCGGGAAAGCCCTTCATTGGCGTTTTCGTTTTATTTGGAATAGTGCAACGTGACTTGAAGGCTTGTCAACGAAATGCAGGGCTGATCATTGGGGCGCAACACGCAGGGCGCGAATCGTCGCATCCGTCATTGTCAGCACGCCTGTCGGCGGGGGTGGCTGTCCCGCGTTCCTTGCGGTAAGGCACGGCATCGTCGGGGGAGAATGCAACACCTATGTCGGTCCTGTCGCTGTTCGACCTGTCAGGGCGTCGCGCCCTTGTCACCGGAGCCAGCCGCGGCATCGGCAGCACCATCGCGGTGGCGCTGGC
>NZ_SMAK01000010.1 GCF_004346195.1 Tepidamorphus gemmatus
GGTGATGGAAATCCCGGGGCGCATGGCCCAGACTCGCATGCGACGCCGCTCGAGGGAATCCCTCTCGGGATTCAAATGTCAGACGTGATCCACTAACTCATTCTGTTGTCACTTCGAGTTCCTGAAACTCTCCGGTCTCAGGATTCCAAAGTATCCACGACCACTCTTGTCCTGTCGCCTGGATTTGATCATGCGGAACAAGCCCGATCCCGCCACTCACACGATACGAATAGAAAAGCGTTTTAGTACCGGTACCAAATATGTCAGCCAGCTTGGGTTCGACAATCTCTCGCTCTACAAAATTTCCATTGTGCAATATAGAAACGAAGCTGCCCGGCTTATACACTTGCAACCAGCCGTCGGGAGGCGCTGTGATGACGTCCTGCCCACCTTGCCCCGTTCCGAGGGTCTTCGTCCATTCAATCAGTCTTACTGTCGTTTCTTCACCGACTATGGCTTCTTCGCGAGCGAGATCAGCAGCTTTATCGAGTTGAGTGACATATCGTTCGAACTCCACAAACAGATCTTCCGTCAAACGGAGTCCACCGTATACGCTGTCATATATCACGACAGCATCAGTAAGTCGTTGGGGACCAAATTCCGTAAGTATCGCAATATTCGTATGCGTCGCATCAATATCTCTCGGTGAAATACTCCTGTCACGGCTAATAATACCGAGCAGACCATCTGCCACGCGCTCCCTTACCTTTGCCTGCTGCGTTCCAGAAAACCAAGTATCGCTGATGCGGAGAAGTACACCTGTGGTACGGAAATCCCGCTGCTTGCGCGACATGTTGGGATTTTCCGCACGCAAATCGCGATACAGATATGCTGTCTTTGCTATTGTGTAGCCCTCTACGCTTTCGTTCACTTGCAGGTGGACTTCAGCTACCAGCCCGTTTTTCGCATGCTTAATTCTGCCATCCACAATTCCGTCTGGCGCCAAGCTGAAAGTTACGGTTTTTTTCAGTATTGGCCTTGTCCGCGCTGGTTCTTTCAAAGACGTCACACGGATCGAACGATCGAAACTTCGAGTGCTCCATTCCTGTACTTTGTACGCCCGTCCCATGTGGAGATACGTTGCGCCCGGATATGCTTCTCGAATTGCCTGATTGGTTGCTATATCACCGACCCGCTGCTGGAAGTCTCCTCGTCCCTCCTTTATCTCGAAGTTTGCCTCTCCAACTTGTCTGAGCGGATAGTTGAAGTGGGGTGCATCTGCTCCGATCTGAGCAATGAAATCGAATTCACGGGGCCGCCCGCCTCCTGGCTTGGCGAACTTAACAATCTCGCCGAAGCCCGCCGGCCAGTCTACGCCCGCTGGGAGTGTGGACTGATCGCCCCCAAGCACTTCCACTTCATCGAGCAAACAGCGTGCTTGGGCGAATTGAATAAAACGATTGCCAAGGTAAAGATACGACGGCTCTACCGACCCCTCATAGTAGTCCCGAAAAGTCTCACCAAATCTCCGAAAAGCGCCGGGTGGAGCAATGACGAAGAAAACGCCCGGACCCGAACGGCCAACGCGCCCAATCCGTTGTCTGAAAGCCTTCCGAGACTCAGGCACGCCGAGGTTAACTCCGACTTCCATGTCCGATATATCAATGCCAAGTTCCAGTGCAGATGTGGCTATCACACCGTCAAGACTGCCATCGCGAAGTGCTTTCTCAATTTGCTTACGATCCGCAGCTTCGTAACCGCTGCGATAGGGCAGCACAGCACGATCGTTCAACCTCCTTACGATCCGCTCGACACCCTGCCGTGAATCCAAAAAGGCAATAAAGCGTCGCCGGGTGGAAAGTTGTTTTACGCCGCGAACAATATCCGTCAGCGCTTCCTCACCGGCTGGCCCATATTCGGCGCCATTAACGTGAAAAATCATGCGGGGGAAAAAGGGAGCTCCGTTCTCCGACTCGTCGATGACGGAATAGTGCAAACCGGTTAGACGGTGCAGATGCTCGGCGGGATCTCTAATGGTGGCAGTGGCACCAATGACTTGAAGCTGACGCGCTTTGGAGTGTTGTTGCGTTGCCCGACGTTTTGCAATGATCATCCTGCGCAGAAGGAATGCAACATTACTGCCAAAGACGGACTCGTAAACGTGAGCTTCATCGAGAACAAGAAGCGTTAGCCGTTCCATAAAACGACGGACCAGTCCGCTTCCAACATTTCGCATGAGCCAGGCGTGACACACGTCGGGGGTCATCAACACGATCCGCGCGGACTCAAGCGCATCACTCCTGTCTGCAACCGGAGTGTCACCATCGATCCTCACCACGCATGACGCATCCAGACCGACAAGTGTCGCCATGCGTTGCCACCGCTCGTGCTGGTCCGAGGCGAGTGCTTTTAACGGGTAAAAAACCAGTACTCGTGAGGAGTCATCGCCTAGAATTTTGTGGAAGGCGAGTGTCTGGAATATGAGAGATTTTCCAGACGCAGTGCCAGTAGCGACAACAATATTCTCGCCCCGTAAAAGCTTCTCAAATGCAATAGATTGGTGATGCCAGACTGTGCCGTCGGCACTTATATCGCGCAGCAACGGACCAACCGGGCCAGACAGGAGAGCCTGGGGAATGGACCTGCGTCGTTCGGCTCTACCCGGAAGGTCGATTGTTTCCACTACCTCAAGATTAAGCGAGCTAACCAGCTCCAACGCCATGCTCATCGCTTCCCCCGAACGATACGGAGATCCCCTTTCTGCTCATGCGATCCTGCGGCGATGGACAGACGTTTACAACCGTTAGGTGGCCCTCGTCACGTTGGTGTGACCCCGTTTCTTCATCCAGCCGGAAGCAGAGCCGCGGCATGAGTTTGGCGGTTTCCCGCGGTGGGAGCAAGGGGCGCTCGGCGGAGCTGGTCGGGGTTGCGCAGCCGAGCGCCTGTTGCGGTGAAGGTGGCGGCGTACGCCGCCGGTGAGAGATAGCCGAGCGCCGAATGGGGGCGCGCGGTGTTGTAGTCCTCGATCCAGTCGGCGACGCAGGCACGCGCGTGGTCGAGGCTGCGGAACAGCGTCTCGTTCAGGAGTTCGTCGCGCATGCGGCCGTTGAAGGCTTCGCAGATGCCGTTCTGCATCGGCTTGCCCGGCGCGATGTAGTGCCAGGCGATCCCGGTCTGGGCGCACCAGGCGAGGACCGCGTTCGAGGTGAACTCGATGCCGTTGTCGCTGACCATGAGATCCGGTTTGCCGTGTCGGGCAACGAGGGCTGTGAGCTCGCGCACGACACGCCGGCCGGAGATCGAGGTGTCGACGACCGCCGCGCGGCAGCGTTTCGTCGCGTCGTCGATGATGTTGAGCACGCGAAAGCGCCGCCCGTCCGCGAGCTGGTCGTGAACGAAGTCGAGGGACCAGCGGGCGTTCGGCGCCGCGGCCGCGAGGATCGGCGCCCGCGTCCCGACGGCGCGCTTGCGTCCCCGTCGTTGGCGGACGGTGAGCCCGAGCTCGCGATAGACCCGCTGCGTGCGCTTGCGATTGATCACGACACCCTCCTGCCGGAGCAGAATGTGGAGACGCCGGTAGCCGAAGCGCCGACGCGTCTGCGCGAGCGCCCGCATGCGCTCGCGCAGTGCGCTGTCGTCCCGGCTCGAGCGATAGCGGATCGTCGTCCGGTCGAACCCGAGAACCCGGCACGCCCGCCGCTCACTCATCCCGTGATCCGCCACGAGACGAGCGACCGTCTGCCGCTTGGCGGCGGGCGTCAGGGCTTTTTTCCGAGGATGTCCTTCAGCGCCGCGTTGTCGAGCATCGCGTCGGCGAGGAGCCGCTTCAGGCGGGCATTCTCGTCCTCCAGGCTCTTCAGCCGCTTGGCCTCCGAAACGTCCATCCCGCCGAACTTCGCCTTCCACGCGTAGAACGTCGCGCTGCTGATCCCGTGACGCCGGCACACCTCCGCCGTCCTCGCCCCCGCCTCCTGCTCACGCAGGATGCCGATGATCTGTTCCTCGCTGAACCTCGATCGCTTCATCGTCCGGTCCTCTCGTCAGGCCGGACTCTACCTCAGCCTGGAGGAAATGGCGGGGGTCTCAGCAGGCCTGTTCCAATCGGATGGTCGTTGGCAGGATTGTTCTTGTAGTCAGTCCCCTCGTAAATGTGGCGCGGCGCAATTGGGGCCGATACAGTCTCGAAGGCATAGATGAACGGCGCGAACGGCGCCTTCAGCTTGAACACCACGGTATGGTCATCGGCTGCGTCGATGCTCTCACAGCGCTCGAACGAGACACGGGCTCGTGGGTGGAGTTCGATGAGCATCTGGCTGCAGCTGAAGACAACGTCGTGCGCCGTGAACGGTACCCCGTCGTGCCATTTGGCATTCCTAACGAGGTGGAAGGTATAGGTCAGCCCGTCCTCCGAAATCTCCCAGCTCTCCGCGAGCTGCGGGCGCGGAGACAGGTCGAAGTCGTAGTCGAGAAGACTCTCGAAGATCTTGGCACCCGCGACGATGGTCGGCTGCTGCTGGTTGAGCGGCAGCATCAGCGTCGGCGGCTCAGGCGCGAGCAAGCTCGTCAGACCGCCATTCGGGGTCTGCGCATAGGCCATGCCTTCACGCATAAAGCTGATTCCGGGCAGCGCCATCCCCGCCAGCAGCAGCTTGTTGAAGTCGCGTCGCTTCATGTCTTGTTCCCCTGTCGTTGTCGGCTCGACGCCCTCGCCGGAGCCACTGGGGCTTGCGCTTGCGAGCTAGGCGCCGAGGGGGCGTGCCTGACGCATCGTCAGTTGCACGTCGGGGGAAGGCTATGGAACACCGACCGATGCAACAATATGATGAACTAACAGGGAATCTGCTGAAGTATGTAGACGGACCACAATCGCACCGTCGAATCGCATCACCAGCGGCGAATGTCGGGCCGCATCGTTCATCGGCCGGTATCAACCGTGGCCGCATGCCGGCGTCGGCCGCGCCGTTTGGCGGCATCACGCAGAGTGGGTCTGGCTGAGAAGGCGGCGTCGCCCCATCCGGGAGTTTGTGGAGCCGGGATGCCGCGCACTGGCGTTCCGATCGCACCTCAGGCTGGCATCGCCCGCTGCTCGCCTGTGCCGACGCGGCCGGGCGGCAGGGACTGGGGATCGGCTGCGTCGCGGCTCTGCCGGCCAACCAGCTTGTTCCAGCGGCGGACGAGGTAGTTGTGCTCGTCCATGGTGGTGTTCCAGACGGCGATCCGGCTCGCCCGCTGCCGGTACGAGCCCCCGGCGCGCACTTCGCCGGCGCGCACCGTGACGATGCCCTGTGGATCCGGCAGGTCGGTGGCCGCGACCTCGCCCTCGTACCAGTAGGCCCATTCCGCCGGCGACAGATGCGCCTTCACGGTCTCGGTCACCGACATGTAATAGCCCTGCCGGGCCATCATCGCGCCAGCCCAGCCGTCCAGCCACCAGTTCAGATAGTCGTAGGCGACATCGAGCATTCGCCCGCTGAGGTGCCGGGCAAGGCAGACACCGCCATGCCAGGCCCGATAGCCCTCGATCGGCACCGCCTCGACGACATCGACGCCGCGTTCGCGCAGTTCGGTGATGCCGGGCGACCACATGCTGGCGATGGCGACCGCGCCGGACGCCATGAAATCGGCCGCCTCGTGCGCGGTGCGCCAGAAGCCGTGGAAGTGGCCGGCCCGCTTGCGCGTCTCGAGGAGGTCGATCAGCCGGTCGATCTCCTCGATCGTCAGATTGCCGATATCCTCAAACGACATTTCGCCGCGCGCCTGCGCGGCAAGGGCTGCATCGAAGATGCCGATCGCCGGTTCGTCGACCAGCGCCACGCGGCCGCTCCAGCGCTCGTCCAGCAGGTCCCCCCAGGAAACGGCGGCCTCCGGCCCGCCGTTCACCGCCGTCGGAAGATAGGCAAAGGAGTCGAAGTTGTGCACGGTCGGCAGCATGCTGATCACATGCGTCGGCGCGGCGCCGAGCGATCCGTTCGGCTGCACGAACAGGCGTGTGACGGGTGCGTCGCCACTGCCGACAGGTGCATTGGGGCTGATCCTGCCGGTCTTGGTGAGGTCGCTCACGGCGTCCCAGCGCGTGATCCGGTCGAGTTCGATCGGCTGGATCGCCCGCCAGAACCAGACGATGTCGAGGTTGTGAAAGCACTGGTCGTAGACGTCATAGGTCGTCGGTGCGACGGCGGCCTTGTGCTGTGCGCTGAGGAAATCCAGCACTTCGAACTGCAGGTCGATGCCAAGGTCGGCCGCGGCCCGGTCGCGAACGATCTCGAGCAGCGTGATTTCCGTCCCCAGAACCCGCAGCCTGGGACGTCCGGCGGTGTTGAGGTTCGGTGATCTGGGCTCGAACGGGCGGGTCATACCGGCGGCCTTCGCAAGGTATCGTCGAGCCGGCCCGTTGCGCGGTCACGGCGCCGACAACATCGCGAAATCCGCACCTCGGAAAGAACCTGCATGGCTGGAGACCGATCTGATGCCGAGTTAGGGGCAAGGGCAGGTCCGGTGCAAGCGGTCAGCGCCTGCCGGACAGGCGGTTGAACGTGTCGAGCGAGCGGCGGATCAACGCCGGATCGAGTCCGTCGACGATGAAGACAATGCGCGAGCGCCGGTCGCCGTCCGGCCACGCGCGCATGTGGACCGGTGGGTGCACGACGTGCTGGACTCCGTGCACCGCGACCGGATTGGGCTCGCCGGCGACGTTGATGATGCCCTTCACCCGCAGGACCTGCCGGCCATGGCGGTTGAGCAGCATGGCAAGCCAGATCCCGAACGCGGTCCAGTCGATCGGCCGGTCGATGACGACGGCAAAGGCGCGGATGCGATCGTCATGGTGATGGTGGGCATGGTTCCGTCCTGGCGGCGGGATGTCCGCCCGCGCCGGTCTGTCGAACGGCTCGGCGAGCAGCAGCCGGTCGGCCGTGATCACCTCCTCGGCGGCGAGCGTGACGGTCGCCGCAGGATTGATCGCGGCAAGGCGCGACAGCAGCCTGTCGATGGTCTCGCGCGTCGTGATGTCGGTCTTGGTGATGACGAGGTGATCGGCCACGGCTGCCTGGCGCAGCGATTCCTCGTGGGTGTCGAGCTGGCCGAGCCCGTTGGCCGCATCGACCGTGGTGATCACGTTGGCCAGCCGGAAGTGGTGCCGCAGCACCGGATCCGAGCGGACCGTCGAGACGATCGGGAAGGGATCGGCAAGCCCGGTGCTCTCGATCACCAGACGACGGAACGGTGACACGGCCCCCTGAGCGCGTTTCGAATGCAGTCCGCGGATCGCCTCGGAGAGTTCGCCGCGGATCGTGCAGCAGACGCAACCCGACTGCAGCAGCACCGTCGTCTCGTCGATCCGGTCGATCAGATGGTGATCGAGCCCGACTTCCCCGAACTCGTTGATCAGCACCGCCGTGTCGGCGAGCGCGGGGTCGTCGAGCAGACGGCGCAACAGCGTCGTCTTGCCGGAGCCGAGAAACCCCGTCAGCAGGCTGACGGGCGTGAAATCCGGGATCGCATCGTCGGGACGTGGCTCAGCCATCGGCAGCATCCAACGCGTCGAGCACAGCGGGGGAGAGCGGATCGCAGGGGGCGCCCGTCAGCCGTTCGGCCGCCATCCACAGATGCGCGAGATCCTCGACGATCTCGGTCTTGCCGGTGAGCGTCGACAGCAGGAAGGCGTTGCCCTGCCAGTCGGAGAGCGTCAGCCGGAACGGGCGGAGTGCCCGGTTTGCGATTCGCACGCGATTGGCCCGTTCGCGGCGGCGGGCCACGCCATCGGCATTGCGCGTATAGACACCCGGCCGTGGCGCCGCGTCCGTCCAGTGCTCATTGCCGCCGAGCACGCCGCAGAGCGAACACATCCGATCTTCTTCCTGGCCTCAAAGGTGACGCGGGTGAATGCCCGTGCCTCCTCCTTGCATCCTCTGTCCGCGATCCTTATCGCTGATCCATCTGCCGTCATCCCGGCCGCAACGACGTGGAGAGCCGGGAGAGCCGCCCGCCGCAGACGTCAAGTCCTGCCTCCCGGTCCCGGATCGGCCTGCGGCCGTCCGGGATGGCGGGCGGAAGACACGTGCCGTCGGCTCACTTCTTGCGCGGGAAGCGCCGGGCAAAATCGTCTGCGATCTCGTCCATCGTCACGAACTTGACGCCCGGATGGCTGATCATGTGATTGTAGAGGCGTTCCAGCATCATCAGTACCTGCGGCCGACCGGAGACGTCGGGATGGATGGTGATCGGGAACACCGCATAATCCATCTCCCGGTAGACCCAGTCGAACTGGTCGCGCCACATCTCCTCCAGATGGCGCGGGTTGACGAAGCCGTGACTGTTCGGCGCCTTCTTGATGAACATCATCGGCGGCAGATCGTCGAGATACCAGGAGGCCGGGATCTCGATCAGGTCGGTCTCGTGGCCGCGCTTCAGCGGCACCATCCAGTCGGACGGCTTCTTCGAATAGTCGATCTTGGTCCAGGAATCGCCCACCCGCACATAGTAGGGCGTGAAGTCGTTATGCATCAGCGAGTGATCGTACTTGATGCCGCGCTCGAGCAGCAGCTCGTTGGTGACATTCGAAAATTCCCACCAGGGAGCGACGTAGCCGGTCGGCCGGCGACCGGACAGCTTGGTAACCAGCTCGATGCACTTGTCGAGCACCTCGGTTTCCTGCTCGCGGGTCATCGCGATCGGGTTCTCGTGGCTGTAGCCGTGGATGCCGATCTCATGGCCTGCCTCGGCAACGGCCTTCATCTGTTCGGGGAACGTCTCGATCGAGTGGCCGGGAATGAACCAGGTGGTCTTGATGCCCCAGCGCTCGAACAGGTTCAGCAGGCGCATCGAGCCTACCTCGCCGGCGAACAGGCCACGCGAGATGTCGTCGGGCGAGTCCTCGCCGCCATAGGACCCGAGCCAGCCGGCTACGGCGTCGACATCGACGCCGATGCTGCAGAAGATTTCCTTGGCCATGTCTGCCTCCTTGGAGTTTGGGTGGGTTTGGGTGTCGGCTGTCAGCCGGGTGTCCCGCGGATCGCCTGCTCGACGTGTCCGGCAAAGGCGAGCAGAGCATCGTCATGCCCGGACGGCGCGTTGAGCAGGAAACCGGTCGGCATGCCGTCCGCGTCCGTGCCGCAGGGGATCGTGACCCCACACCAGTCGAGGAAGCTCGCCAGCATGGTGTTGCGCAGCACCCGCGCGTTCACGGCGAAGAAGGTCTCGTCGTCCGCCTCGAGGGGCGCGAGCCTCGGTGCGACGCAGGCGACGGTCGGAAAGGCGATGAGACTGCCGGCCGGCACCGCCTGCGCGGCTGCGGCCATCAGCCTCGTGCGACCGGCGATCAGCGCCGCGCGATCCTCCGCGCCGATGCGTCCGCCAAGGCGGGCGCGGGCGACGACGCGCCGGTCGATCGCCTCGGCGTCGGGACCGGTCACCATGGCGGCGAGCCCGTCATGCGCCTCGGCGGCGACCAGCGTGCCATGTCGGGCGAACAGGTCGCGGACGTCGTCGAGCACCGGAAGGGCGCGCCGGTCGATGGCGATGCCCGCTGCTGCGAGCCGTTCGAGCGCGGCCTCGAAGGTAGCGGTGACGGCCGGCTCGGCCTCCTCGAACACGACATTCGTCGGCACCACGATCCTGTGCGGCGCAAGCGCAGCAGGTGCGGGCGGGGGAGCGGCCATGCCCCGCATCGCCGCATCGACGAGAACCGCGTCCTCGACGCTGCGGCACAGCGGGCCGAGCGTGTCCAGCGACGGTGCGAGGGGATAAACCCCCGCCATCGGGTAACGGCCGCCGGAGGCCTTGTAGCCGACGAGGCCGTTGAAGGCCGCCGGTATGCGCACCGAGCCGCTGGTGTCGGAGCCCATTGCCACCGGAACCAGACCCCGGGCGACGGCCACGGCCGATCCCGACGACGATCCGCCGGGAATGCGGGCCTCGCCCGTGCCGTACGGGTTGACGGGCGTGCCGTAGTGAGGGTTGAGACCGAGGCCGGAGAAGGCGAACTCGGTCATGTTCGTGCGCCCGACGGTCACCATGCCGGCGGCAGCGAGGCGGGCAACGATCGGAGCGTCCGCCACCGCCGGCGCTGCGGAGGCAAGCACGCGCGAACCTGCGGTGGTCGGCACGCCGTCGAGGTCGAACAGATCCTTCCAGGCGATCGGCACGCCGTCGAGCGGCCCGGCCGACGTGCCCGATTGCCGTCGGCGGGCCGCGGCCGCGGCCTCCCGGCGGGCCCGCTCGGGGGTCAGGATCGTGAAGATCGCCCGGTCATCGCACGCGGCGATCGCGGCCAGAACCTCCTCGACGAGGTCGCGCGGATCGATCTTGCCGGCCGCGATGGCCCGCCCCAGTTCGGCAGCCGTGCGGGAGTCGCGGGCGCTGCTCATCGCATCACGCCGCAATCACGGTCGCCTCGTCGGGCGACCAGCTCAGCAGCACCTGCGATTGCGGACGAAACGCGTCGCGCGGGTATTTGTCGACATGCCCCTCGAGCAGGATCGACATGCCATTTGCAAGGTCGATGGTCAGATGGGCCAGGTGACCGACGACTTCGCTGCGGCTGACCGCGCCGGTGAGGACGTTGCCCGAATAGCGCGCCGCGATCGCCTCGCGGTCGGCGCCGTCGATCCGGTGCGCGTCGAGGGCCTCGCCCGGGACGACCAGCTTGGCGCGCGTCTCGGCCGCAAGGCCGTTCACGGCGTGGCCGGTGAAGCGGCCGAGCGGCGTCTCCACGACGGCCCGTTCGCCGGCGCGCTCGCGGACGATCCCGTCGAGGATCGTGTTGCGGCCGATGAACTGCGCGACGAACGGCGTCTGCGGCCGCCTATAGAGCACATGCGGCGGGCTGATCTGTTCCACGCGCCCCTGGTTCATCACCACGATCCGGTCCGACAGCGCGAGCGCTTCGGACTGCGCATGGGTCACGAACACGAAGGTGATGCCGAGCGTCTTCTGCAGGATCTTGAGTTCGTTCTGGATCGCCTTGCGCAGATTGGCGTCGAGCGCACCGAGCGGTTCGTCGAGCAGCAGGATCTCGGGTTCCACCACCAGCCCGCGGGCGAGCGCGATGCGCTGCCGCTGGCCGCCCGACAGCCGGTCGGGCTTCTGGTCGGCGATCGCGGTGAGATCGAGCGTCTCCAGGATGCGCTCGACCCTTGCCTCGCGCTCGGCCCGAGGCATGCCCTTCACCTCGAGCCCGTAGCCGACGTTGCGGCGCACGCTCATATGCGGGAACAGCGCGTAGTTCTGGAAGATCATCGAGGTCGGCCGCCGCTCCGGTGGCAGCTCGTTGATCCGCCGGCCGCGGATCAGGATGTCGCCCGACGTGATCGTCTCGAACCCTGCGATCATTCTGAGCGTGGTCGTCTTGCCGCAGCCGGAGGGGCCGAGAAAGGCGATGAACTCGCCCTTGGAGACGGCAAGATCGAAGTCGATCACGGCAGGCGTGCCGTTGTCGTAGACCTTGCCGACCTTGATCAGTTCGAGATCGTAGCCCATCGCCTCTCTCCGTCGGATGGGACGACGGGAGTTCTCGTCCCGCCGTCCAGTCATCCTCTCTCTTCCGCCATCAGGCGCTGAGGAACTCGTCCCAGCGCTGGATCAGATGGTCGTACTCGTCCGGCCACTGATGCCAGTAGGCGACGTTGGCAGCGCGTTCCTCGAGCGAGCCGCCGTCGCGCAGGTCACCTTCCTTGATGCCGCGCTCTTCCGGGCCGACCCAGGGCTTGCCCTCGTACCAGAAGGCATACTTCTCGGGCGGCATCACATCCTTGATGTTGGTGGTCGGCGAGTAATAGCCCTGCTCGGAGACGGTGATGCCTGGCGGTCCGGACAGCCAGTAGTCGGCGTAGGCGTAGACCGCCTCCTTGTTCGGCGAGCCGGCAATCAGGCTCGGGCCGATCGCCCATGCGCGGTAGCCCTCCTTCGGAACCGCGTACTTGCACGGCTTGCCCTGCGCCTTCACCGCCATCACCGCCGGCTGCCAGGCGTCGCACACCACCATCTCGCCGGAAGCGAGCAGGTTGACCAGTTCGCCGAAATCGCCCCACAGCGCCCGGAACTGGCCATCACGCTTCTTCGAGATCAGGAACTTGGTCGCCTCGTCGATCTCGGCGACGGACGGATTGCCGGGGTTCTTGACGTCCGACAGGCCGAGCGAGTTCATCGCCATGATGGCCTGGCCGAAGGCAATCAGCGGATCGGTGTTGAGGCCCGACTTGCCCTTCCACTTCTCGTCGAAGATCGCCGTCCAGGTGTTCGCCTCCTCGTCCGAGACGACCTCTGGGTTGTAGCCGATCGAGTCGTAATTGTAGACGGCCGGCACCATCCACAGCGACGTCTGGCTTTCGTCGGTCCAGATCTGGCCGACGATCTGCGAGCGGCGATCCCACTTGTCGCTTGCCTTGGTGAAGGTATCGCGGATGTTGGCCCAGTTCTTCAGCGACGCAACCGGGATCGGCTCGACATTGTTGGTCATGACCACCGCCGGCAACCGCTCGGCGATCGTCTCCCAGACGTCGTAGTCGCGCGAGCCGGACAGGATGCGGGTCTGCGCGTCGGGGAAGGTGGCGGCGGTGCCGGATGTCGCGCCGACGCCGGACTTCTCCTTGAAGTCGGCGAGGATGCGTTCCTGCACCGTCACCGACAGGCCGATCGTCCGCAGCTGCTGCGACGCCAGGTTGGTCGCCTGGGCGTAAGCCCGCTGCGACGACAGGAACGGCGTTCCGCCGCCGAGCGCCAGCGCCATAGCGCCGGCCGTCCCCTTCAGCATCCTTCGCCGTGTCAGTTCCAGCTTGTCCATTGTCTCAACCTCCGGAGTTGTCGTTGACATCCTTGCGGCGGTGCGGCCGCGCAGTCAGTAGCGGCCGACCAGCAGGCCGCCATCCACCACCACGGTCTGTCCGGTCATGTACCGGGCCGCGCTGGAAGCCAGGAAAACGATGACGTCGGCGATCTCCTCGGGCTCGCCGATGCGGCCCATCGGAATGAAGGCGCCCGCCGCCTCGGCGCCCGCCGGTCCGAGCGAGTGCTCCTCCGAGAGAAGCTGGGCGGTGCGGATGTAGCCGGGCGCGATGCCGTTGACGCGGATACCGGAGCGGGCGAGCTCCACCGCGAGCCCCCGGACCAGGCCGACGACGCCGGACTTCGCCGCGGAATAGTGGACGTGCTCGTCCCAACCATAGGCGACGCCCATGATCGAGGAGACGCAGACGATGGCGCCGGCGCCGCGCGCCTTCATTGCCGCGAGCGCCGGCCGGACCACGCGGATCATGCCCTTCAGGTCGATGTCGAAGGTCAGATCCCACTTCTCGTCGTCAAGCCGGTCGAGCGGTACCCGGTGGGCGATGCCGGCATTGGCGACGATGACGTCGACCGCCCCGCGCCGGGCCTCGATCGCAGCGACGACCGCCTCGGCCTCGGCGGTCGAGCGAACGTCGAGCCGCATGAACTCGGCCGAGCCGCCGGCCGCCCGGATCGCCGCGGCGACCCCCTGCCCCTCGTCCTCCAGGATGTCGGTGACGACGACGTGATCGCCCGACCGCGCGAAGGCTTCGGCGGTCGCCTTGCCGATGCCGATGCCGGCGCCGGTGATCAGCACGGTGCGGGCGGGATTGGAAGTGCTCGATACCATGTCGGTGTCCTTGCAGGTCAGAGCATCACATCGCCGGAGTTCGGCCCGAGCGTCTGGCCGACGAACAGGCTCGCGCCGGGCGAGGCGAGGAAGGCAACGGCGGCCGCGACCTCTTCCGGCTCGCCGAAGCGGCCGAGCGGCAGTTCGGCGGCCTTGCGCTGGCGCCAGTCCTGCGACAGCGCCATCACCAGCGGCGTGTTGATCGGACCGGGCGCGACCGCGTTGACGCGGACGCCGCGGTTCGACACCTCGCGGGCGAGCGCCTTGGTCATGCCGATGATGCCGGCCTTGGCAGCCGAATAGTGGGTGAGCTCGATGCCACCGATCTGGCCGAGCTGCGAGGCGACGTTGACGATGATGCCGGCGCCGCGGTCGAGCATCCCGCCAATCACCGCGCGGGTCATCAGGAAGGTGCCGCGCAGATGGACCGCGATCATCCGGTCGAAGTCGGCAGTGGCGAGCTGCTCGAACCGTGCCTGGTGCACGTGGCCGGCATTGTTGACGAGAATGCCGACGGCACCGAAGGCGGATTCCGCCGCCGCGACGATCCCTGCAACGTCCGCTTCCTGCGACACGTCGCCGGCGATGCCGGTCGCCTGGCCGCCGGCGACGCGGATCTCGTCTGCGACGGCCTCGGCACGGACCGGATCGAGATCGTTGACCGCAACGGCGTGTCCGTCGGCGGCGAGGCGCAGCGCGATGGCGCGTCCGATTCCCGAGCCGGCGCCGGTGACGATCGCGGTGATCATGCCACGTCCTCCTGGATGGCGAAGCGCCTTGCGCGACGGACCGACAGACCCATCAGCACCGCGTAGACAGCCAGCAGCGCGAAGGAGAACAGCGTCGTCAGCACCCCGAAGGCGAAGACATTCGGGTGGATCTCGATCGAGAAGGTGCCGTATATCGCCAGCGGCAGCGTCAGGTCGCGCCCGGACGCGAACAGCGTGCGCGAGAACTCGTCGTAGGACAGCGTGAAGGCGAACAGCATCGCCGACAGGACGCCCGGGAAGATCAGCGGAAATGTTACCTTGCGGAAGGTGCGCGCCGGCGACACCCCGAGCGACCAGGCGGCTTCCTCGACGCTCGCATCGAAGCGGTTGAAGATCGCCAGCATCACCAGGAAGGCGAAGGGCAACGTGTAGACGACATGCAGGACGAAGGCGGTGCTCCACCAGTGCCGATCGATGCCGAGGAAATTGGCGACCAGCGCCATGCCGAGGCCGACCAGCACGCCCGGCACCATCATGCCGAGCACGATGAGATAGAACACCAGCCCGGAGCCCTTGAAACGCGACCGGAAGGCCTGGGCGGAGGCGACGCCGAGCACGGTCGAGACGACCATGGTCATGAAGGCGAGAGTCAGCGATCGCAGCAGTCCTTCGTAGATCGGCAGCGGCGCGACGCGCGAGGGCGGGGTCAGGCCGACCAGGTGGCGGTACCAGTAGGTCGACCACTCGATGATCGGAAACTGCGGGCCGCCTTCGGGGCCGGCCTGGAAGGAGAGGATCGTCAGCACCGCGAACGGGCCGTAGAGGAACAGCAGGAACAGCCCGGTGTAGATGGCGAGGACCGGCTTGATGACGGTGGACTGCATGGCTAGCACCCGCATTCGGAAACGGACGGCGCGGAGGGAGCCCGGCCGCTCTCGCCGGGACGGGCGCGGCGGGCCGTGATCGGATCGTTCGATCTGCCGGTGAAAACCGATCGCATGTGTCGTCCTCCCCTGATCCCGGCCGCTAGAGCTCTTTGCGGAGGTTGACGATGCGCAGCAGACCGGCGACCACGATGCCCATGATCACCGTCAGCACGACGCCGACCACGGCGGCGAAGGCCCATTTCAGCGAGCCCACCTGCGTGACGATGATGTTGCCGAGCATGTTGACCTTGCGCCCGGACAGCGCCGCCGAGGTCGCGAACTCGCCGAGCACCATCACCGAGACGAAGATCGAACCCACCACGACACCCGGCATCGACAACGGCAGGATGATCGTGCGGAAGATGCGCAGGAAGCCGGCGCCGAGATCGCGCGCTGCCTCGATCACGTTGAGATCGATGCGGGCGAGCGTGAAGGCGATCGGCCCGACCATGAACACGCAGTAGATCTGCGTCATGCCGATGACCACCGAGAGCTCGGAGAACAGCAGCGCCTCGATCGGCTGGGAGGTGATGCCGAGCCCCTGCAGCACGATGTTGATCGCGCCTTCCTTGCCGAGCATCGGCCGCCAGGCCAGCACGCGGATCAGGAAGGAGGTCCAGAACGGGATGACGCACAGCACGAGTAGCGCCGTCTGCAACGTCCGGTTGCGGACGAACAGGCCGACGAACAGCGCCGCCGGATAGCCGATGAGGAGTGTCGCCGCCAGCACCGTCAGCCAGATCCGGACCGTCGTCCACAGGGCGGCGAGATAGGTCTCGGACGTGAAGAAGGTGACCCAGCTCTTCACCGTCAGCGTCGGCTCGATGGTGAAGGTGGTCTGCGTCCAGAACGAGACGTAGACCATCATGGCGATCGGCAGCACCAGGAACAGCACCATCCAGACCACCGCCGGCGCGATCAGCCAATAGGCGATCCGCTGCCGGTTCGCGGCCGGAGAGGCCGGCCCCTCGTTCGTTGCTTCGCTCATCGTGGTGGTTGTCATCCGGCAACGGATCCCTGGTGCGATGCTGGCGCTCAGGCGAAGACGATCGCGTCCTGCGGCCGCCAGACGAGGCCGTAGCGCTGTCGTTCGGTGTAGGCCGGCGGGGCCCGATGACTGAGATGCGCCTCGACCTCGACCATGCCGCCGGCATCGAGGGCGAAGAACGAGGTGACCGACGCCCCGGTATATTCGCTGGCGACGAAGGTCGCCTCGATGCGGACTTCGTCGGGCGAGGCCCCGGCCCCGGCGGGTCGGACCTCGATGCGGTCGTACCGCACCGCGTAGGCGCCCTCGCGACGACCGCCGGTCGTCTGGCGAACCGCGCCGGCGATCGGGAACCGACCGGCCGCCGTGGTGAAGGTGTCGTCGGCGAGCTCGCCGGTGAACAGGTTGTAGCAGCTGAGGAAGCGCGCCACGTTCGGGCTGGCTGGCCGGTCATAGACGCTGGCGGCGTCGCCCACCTGGGCAATCCGCCCGCGGTCGAGCACGACCACCGTATCGCCCATCGCGAGCGCCTCGGTCTCGCTGCCGGTGACATGCAGGAAGGTGATGCCGAGCCGCTCCCGGATCGCGCGCAACTCGCTGCGCATGCGAGCGCGCAGATTGGCGTCGAGCGCACCGAGCGGCTCGTCGAGCAGCACCAGCTTGGGCTCTGTCACCAGCGTGCGGGCCAGCGCCACACGCTGCCGCTGGCCGCCGGAAATCTGGTCGATGCGGCGACTCTCGAGTCCGGTCAGGCCGACGAGCGCGATCATGTCCCGCACCCGGGCGTCGGCGAGGCGCGGGGCGAGCGGCGCCTCCTCGCGGTTGACGAGGCCAAAACCGATGTTCTCCTTCACCGACAGATGCGGGAACAGCGCGAAATTCTGGAACACAAAGCCGATGCCGCGACGGTGGGCCGGGACGCGGTCCATCGGCCGCCCGGCAACCACGACCTGTCCGGCGTCCGGCTCCTCGAAACCGGCGATCACCCGCAGCAGCGTGGTCTTGCCCGAGCCGCTCGGGCCGAGCAGCGAGACATATCGATCTGCGGCAATGCGCAGCGACACGTCATCGAGGGCGACGACATTGCCATAGGACTTGCTGAGACCGCTGACGAGGAGAGCGTTGGTCATGGCCGCCCCACGCCGTCAGCGAAACGAGCCGATTGGTGCGGCCGCAACGGCCCGCACAGGTCGACCTTTGGTCGCCATCGTTCCTGTCCCCTCTCGTTGAGGCCCGCGCCTGCGCGCCCACGACCGTCGCCGCGGGCGGCCCGCCTCGTCCTCCCGGCGGCCTGCCTGTCGATGGGAGGCTAGGATAAATGATTTTTGTATGCAATAGTTTTGTTGCATTCGGAGCAACGCGACATGCTGGATGACCCGGAGCCGTGCCGGCAAGGCGCCGGAGAAGGTCGGAGTACTCAGATTATCCGACAATGCATGATGGGATCGGCATCGTGCCGGCGCCCCACCCTGACAGGGTTGGCGATGCCGATGCCGGGAGCGGATGCCGCCTTTCGCATCAGCATCGTGATGCAATTGTACGCAATAGCCATTTCATTGGTCCCGGAAACGGGCGTCCGACAGGCTCGCGTGCGGAGGCTACCGGAGGCATGATGGTCGCTCCGAACCGCCAGCAGAGGACGCTGCCGTCCATGAGCAAGGGGCCGCCATCAGTGTCGGCGCTGCGCCGCTACGAGATTGTCGAGCGCATCCTGCGCCGCAATATCGAGAAGGGTCAGCTGCCCCGCGGTCTGGTCCTGCTCGAGGGTCCGATCGCCGAGATCCTGCAGACCAGCCGCGCCCCGGTGCAGCGCGCCCTGCAGCTGCTCGAGGCGGACGGCCTGATTCACCGCTTCGACGGGCGTGGCTATCTGGTCGGCCCGCCGGGCTGCGGGGCGGAAGCGCTGCGCACCGACATCAAGGCGCTGGGGCTGGAGATCCCTCACGAGGCGGGGGCAGCCCTGCTCAGCCGCGGTTCGTGGATGCGCATCTACGAGACCGTCGAGACGGATGTCGCGGCCTGTATCGTGTTCGGCCAGTTCCGGCTGGTCGAGGCGGAGCTCGCCCGGCACTTCAGCGTCAGCCGGACGGTGGTGCGCGACGTGCTCGGCCGCCTGCAGGAGCGCGGGCTCGTCCGCAAGGATCAGAGCTCGCACTGGGTGGCGGGGCCGCTGACCGCGCGCTCCATCAAGGACCACTTCGCGCTCCGCGGGATCCTCGAACCGCCCGCGCTGGTCGATGCTGCGCCGCATCTCGACCGCGACCGGCTGGCCCGCCTCCACGCGCAGTTCCGGGCCGCCGAGACAATCGACACGGACGACGAGGATGACAGTCTCGAGGCGTTCGAGACGCTGCTTGTCGATACCTGCGTGCTGACCACGCCGAACAACCGCCTGGCGCAGATGATCTGCGACAATCTGCTGCCGGTCCTCGCCGCCGACCGGGTCTTGCGCCAGCTCGGCCTGCCGGCCGACCGCAGTGCCATCACCGAGCATCGCATGATCGTCGAGCTGCTGTTGCGCGACGCGGTGGCGGCGGCGGCGGAAATGCTGTCGGCGCACATTGCCGCCGCCGCCGGCCGCAGCCTCGCCCAGATGAAGATCGTCGCCGTGATTCCCGAGCCGGCGCATCTGGCGCCTTACCTGACCCGGGAGGCGTCCTGAGGTCGGACCATTCAGCTCGGGGCGGGACGAGGCGCCGGGCCGGGACAGGAGCGGTTCATTGTTTCACCGGCCCGACGGGCCGCTCCAACCTGCTGTTTCGTCGCACTCTCGGGCGCAGACCCGGAGGCCGGCATCCGGTGACCCGACCTCCACCCAACGACATGCGTGAGCGTGTTGTTGAGGCGGTTTGCCGCAAGGAGAGCTGCCGCGCCGTTGTGACGCGGTTCGGTGCCGCGGTTTCCTGGGGCATGCAGCAGCCGCAGCGTCGTCGGGTGAGCGGATCGGTCGCGCCAAGCAGGAGGGGCGGGCGCCGCCGGCCCATTCCGGAGCCGCACCGCGCCTGCGTCGGGTCGAAGGCGTGCCTGCGCACAGCACCAAGAAGATGCCGTTCGGCACCTTGCGGTCATCGAGCGGCAACCGGCCGTTGCGCACCTCGCCGGCGCCGGGCAGCAGCGGCGCGACGATCGCCCTTTCCCCATCTCTGAGATCAAGCCGCGCCAACTCGGGACCGCCATCGATCGGAAGTCTCGAGTCACTAGCCCGACAAGGCCTCAAGAACGTCGGGTGCAGAACCCGGATTCCTTCCGGATCAGCGCAGGCCTTCCGCCGGAACCGGTTCCTGCGGCAGGCGCGACCGGACTGCCGGTGCGGAGCTACGTGCACTGCGCCTCGTAGATCATGTCGCCGACCTTGATAAGCCCCTTGAGCACCGCTCCGGCCGTCGCACCGACCCCCGGAATCAAACCGATGAAGCCCGAGACGGTTTCCAGGATCGGTTTGGCTGCCTTCCAGAGGCTGCAGAAGTCGGATGCCTTGGCGGAGGCCGCCATCGCAACTCCGTCGGGCGCTGCGGCAGCGGCCGCCGCGACCTCGTCGGTGATCAGCCTGGCGGCCGTTGCCGTATCGAAAGCCATTGTCGCCTCCCCGTTCCTCTCGCTTTGCGTGCATTAGAGTTAATAGTATCGTATAAGTTGTTCCTTGTCGCAAGCCCGTCCGGCGCAGCCCTCAGCGTCTGGTCATTCCGGCCCGCACCGCCGCGCACCGTGCATCGCTTCACGGCCTCGATGAACCGTGCCCGCCGTCTTGTTCGTCGCGAGTCCAGAAGACGAACCGGTTTCCACGTCCCGGCAAATTGCTCTAGGGTCGCGATCCCTTCCATTCGGACTGGCGGCGTCCATGACTCCCGAGCTCATCGATCGGTTCGCCTCTCTCGTCGGCCCTGGCCAGGCGCTGTCCGCGCCCGGCGATATCGAACCGTTCATCGTCGAACACCGCGACCTGTATCGCGGCGTGACACCGCTGGTGCTGCGGCCGGGTACGGTTGCGGAGGTCTCCGCCATCCTGAGACTGGCCCACGAGACCGGCACCGCCATCGTGCCGCAGGGCGGCAATACCGGGCTTGTCGGCGGCCAGATCCCGCACGCCGGCGAGATCGTCCTGTCATTGTCGCGGCTGAACGCGATCCGGGCGGTCGATCCGGAGGGCGACACCATCACGGTCGAGGCCGGCTGCATCCTCGACCAGGTGCACCGCGCCGCCGAGGCCGTCGACCGGCTGTTTCCGCTCAGCCTTGGCGCCGAGGGGTCCTGCCAGATCGGCGGCAACCTGTCGACGAATGCCGGCGGCACCGCGGTGCTGGCCTATGGCAATGCGCGCGACCTGGTGCTCGGCCTCGAGGTCGTGCTGGCCGACGGTCGGGTCTGGAACGGCTTGCGGGCGCTGCGCAAGGACAATACCGGCTACAGCCTCAAGGACCTGTTCATCGGCGCCGAGGGGACGCTCGGCGTCATCACCGCGGCGGTGCTGAAGCTGTTTCCCCGCCCGCGCGCCCAGGCGACCGCCCTCGCCGGCGTCGCCGACCCCGCCGCGGCACTCGGCCTGTTCCGGATCGCTCGGGCGAAGGCCGGCGGTCAGCTCACCGCCTGCGAGCTGATCCCGCGGATCGGCATCGACTTCGTTCTGCGCCATTCGGCCGGAAGCCGCGATCCGCTCGCCGAGCCCCATCCCTGGTATGTGCTCATCGAGCTGTCCTCGCCGCTCGAGGACGCCGACCTTGACGCCCTCATGCAGGCAATTCTCGAACATGCCCTCGAGGCCGGGATCGTGGCGGACGCGGCGGTCGCTGCCTCGATCGACCAGGCCCGCGACTTCTGGGGCCTGCGGCTGAAGATGTCGGAGGTACAACGCGCGGAGGGCGGCTCCATCAAGAACGACGTGTCGGTGCCGGTCGCCAGGGTGCCGGACCTCATCGCGCGGGGCATCGCGGCCGCCGAGGCGATCGTCCCCGGCATCCGACCGGTTCCGTTCGGCCATCTCGGCGACGGCAACATCCACTTCAACTTCAGCCAGCCACCCGGCGCCGACCGCGCCGGATTCCTTGCCCAGTGGGGACCGGTCACCGACGCGATCGACGCGATCGTGCTCGATCTCGGCGGCTCGATCTCCGCCGAGCACGGCATCGGCCATCTGAAGCGGCATCTCATGGAACGGATCAAGCCGCCGGTCGAGCTCGAGCTGATGCGCACCCTCAAGGCGGCGCTCGATCCGAAGGGGATCCTCAATCCCGGCAAGGTCGTCTAAACCGACAGGCCTCGCCGTGAGGACACCCGGCCCGATGTCTCCGCTCCAGATCACCGAATTGACCGACGCCGACATCGAGGCGGTCGTGTCGCTGTGGACCCGTTGCGGGCTGACGCGGCCGTGGAACGATCCCTACGCCGACATCGCCCTGGCGCGGTCCTCGCCGAACGCGACGGTGCTCGTCGGCCGCAGCGGCAGTGCGCTCGCCGCCAGCGTCATGGTCGGCCACGACGGTCATCGCGGCGCGGTCTACTATGTCTCGGTGGACCCGGACTTGCAGTCTTGCGGTTTCGGCCGGCAGATCATGGCGGCAGCGGAAGACTGGCTGCGGTCGCGCGGGATCCGCAAGCTCAACCTGTCGATCCGCCCCGAGAATGCCGGCGTGACCGCGTTCTACGAGGCGCTGGGCTATGACCGGCAGGAGCTGATCAGCATGTCCAAGTGGCTCGATCCGGCCCGCACCCCGGCCTGACGCAGGTTGCCGCTACAGCAGGCGCATCTGCCCGCCTCCGCCGTCACCGGGATCGCGGTCCGGACGCTTGCCGGCGGGCGGGGTCGGCGGCGGCGTGGAGGGGTCGGCGAGCGGCTCGATCAGGCCGGGATCGTCGTTGGCGACCGAGTTGACCCGCGTCGAGACCGGATAGGCGGTGAAGACGTCATCGGGCGCCGGTACCAGCAGATCGGTCACCGTTTCGGGCGGATTGGCTGCGGCGTCGAGCCAGCGGTCGAAGTTGTGCGGCTCGATCACCACCGGCATCCGGTCATGCAGCGGCGCGAGTCGCCGGTTGGCACGCGTCGTGACGATCGCCGTCGTGTCCAGCTGCTCGCCATCCGGGCCTGTCCAGGTTTCCCACAGGCCGGCAAAGGCGAAGGGGCCGCCGCCGGCGCGGTGAATGAAATACGGCAGCTTCCGCCCCTTGTCGGTCTTCTGCCATTCGTAGAAGCCGTTCGCCGGCACCAGGCAGCGCCGCCGGCGCATCGCCGCCCGGAAGGCGGGCCTTGTCGCCACGCCCTCGGCGCGGGCATTGATCAGGGTCGGGAAGGCCTTGACGTCCTTGACCCAGGACGGCAGCAGACCCCAGCGCATCAGCGCGAAGGAGCGCGCGCCCTGATCGAGCCGCACCACCGCAACCGGCTGGGTCGGGGCGATGTTGTAGCGCGGCGGGAAGTTCGGCTGCTCGCCGAACCCCAGGAACACCCGGATCTCCTGCGGTGGCGAGGTAAGGACGAAGCGGCCGCACATCGGCGTCTCCAGCATGTCGCTGCGGCCGGGCCGGGGTGGTGCTTCCGCCCGTTCCGACGCGGCGCCATGATAGGGGCCGCCCGACATCAGGCAAGGGATACCACCATGACGTGGCCCGACCGCATCGAACCGGATCCCGACGATCCGCGCAGCTATCCGGCCGCACCGATGCTGGCGGTATCGACGGCGGTGTTCCGGAACGGGCGCGTGCTGCTGGCGCGGCGCGGGCGGGCGCCTCGCGCCGGCATCTGGAGTCTGCCCGGCGGGCTGGTCGAGCCGGGCGAGCGGCTCGCCGAGGCTGCTCTGCGCGAGCTCCTGGAAGAAACCGGGGTCGAGGCACGGATCGTCGGCCCCGCTGCCACTGTCGAGGTGATTCGCCGCGACGCGACGGGGCGTGTCGCGCGGCATTTCGTGGTGGTGTCGTTCGCCGCCACCTGGCTGCAGGGCGAGCCCCGCGCAACGCCGGAGGCGAGCGAGATCGCCTGGGTCGTTCCCGGCGCCTATGGCGGCCGCGCGATGACCGAGGGACTGGAGGACGTCATCGCCCGCGCGGCGGCGGTCGTGGCGGCGGCCGGATCTGCGGCATGCTGCCCGGACCCGCGCGGGGAGAGCACGGCGGAAACGTAGCCCGCCGGTTGCCCACGGCCCCCCGCCGGCGCTAGAAGGTCGCATGCGCCGCTGTGCCCGCACCCTGTCCGCGTTTGCCGTCCTGACACTCCTCGCCGGCGGCGCGCCGGTGTGCGCCCAGATCCCCTCCGAACCGCCCTACGAGAAGGAAATGCAGCGGCTCGCCGAGATCCTTGGCGCCGTGCACTACCTGCGCGCCCTGTGCGGCGCCGACGAGGGCCAGACCTGGCGGTCGATGATGCAGCAGCTGATCGACGCCGAGTCCCCGACCGCGGAGCGCCGCGCCCGGCTTGTCGACAGCTTCAATCGCGGCTATCGCGGCTTCGAGCAGACCTATCGCACCTGCACCCGCACCGCGGTCTGGGTGATCGACAGCTACATGCAAGAGGGCGCCGACATAGCCCAGCGCATCGCCTCGCGCTACGGCGAATAGCACAACATCCGGGAACCGGTTTCCGAGTCTCCGAACATTGCTCTAGAACCGCTCGAGAACCGGCTGCGCAACGCCCCGGCGCGGCTATTTCTCCGCCAGCACGCTGACGCCGTCCCATTCGCCCCTGGGCGGGTCCGACAGGTAGCTGCGGCATCGGCGGATCATCAGGCGCGACGGCGCATCCTCGCCGCGCATCAGGATCGTCTGCTCGAAGAAGCGGATCGCGGTGGCGAAATCTCCCCAGCTGTAGCAGGCGTATCCCTCCTCATAGGGTTCGACCCATGCCGGCATCGTCTCGCCCGCAAGGCCGATCAGTTCGTGGATCTGCATGCCACCGCCACGGCCATAGACCGCGATCTTGTCGATGAGGCGGGTGAGGATCGCCGATCCGGCCAGTTCGCGGGTGCGCGCGCCGATCAGGATCTCGGTGCCGTACAGCTTGCTGGCGCTCTCGAGCCGGCTCGCGACGTTCACGGCATCGCCGATGGCCGTATAGTTCAGGCGGCTCTGCGAACCGACATTCCCCACCAGCACCTCGCCGCTGTTGAGTCCGATGCGGATGGCGAGCGGCCGGCCGGAGTCGTCGCGGAGACCGCTCGCGGCGACGGCCCGGACGGTGGCGAGCGCAGCACGGCAGGCGTGCACGGCATGGTCCGGGTCCTCGGCCGGCGCGCCCCAGAACGCCATCACCGCATCGCCGATATACTTGTCGACCGTGCCCCGCTCGGCCTGCACGGTGGTGGTGGCGAGATCGAGATAGCCGCCAAGCAGCGGCACGATCCGCTCGCCGAGACGTTCGGACAGGCCGGTAAAGCCGGCGACGTCGGCGAACATGATCGTCAGTTCGCGCCGCAGCCCTCCCGGCTTCGCCTCGATGCCCTCGGCGAGCAGCATGCGCACCACCTCGTCGGGCAGATAGAGCCGAAAGGCCGACAGCCCGCCCGCCATCCGCTGGATGGTCGCGGACAATTCGTCCAGTTCGGCAAGGCGCGAGGGATGATAGGCGACGCGTTCCAGCTCGAACCGCTCGACATGGGCGATCTCGCCCGCCACCGTGCGCAGCGGTCGGGCGATCAACCGCCGCCCCAGCCAGGCCGACAGGACCGCTGCGGCGATGACCAGCGCCAGGATGCCGGCGGCCAGGCGAGCCGTGGTCGCCTCGATCTCGCCGAGAAACTCCTTCTCCGGGATGACGACGGCGAGGATCCAGTCGGCGAAGGCCAGCGGCGACAGCCGCACCGTGTAGGCATCGCCATCATCGTCCATCAACCGCAGGTCCAACGGCAGGTCGCGCACCGCGCCAGAGGCGGCGACGGCCCCGGATCCGGCGACGGCGCGGCGGGCGAGGGGCAGCAGCGGATCGCGGTCGAGGCGGGTGCCCATCAACTCGTCCGCCTCGGGGTCGGGTACGGCAACCGGCGTGCCGTCTGCGCGCAGGATGAAGGCCGAGCCGCTGCTGGCCACGGTCAGGCCGGCGAGGAACCGCGAGAGCCGGTCATGCTCGATCATTACCGCCAGCACGCCCTGCCGGGTCGTATAGAGATCGACGGGGCCGACAAAGGCAAGCGCCGGCCGGTGGCCGGTCGGATGCACCTCGACCTCCAGCCAGTGCGGCCCATCGCGGTCGATGGTCGCGCGATACCAGGGCTGGTCGGTTGACCGGAACGAGGTAAGCTCGAAGCGACGCTCGAGAAACTCGATGTCGTTCGGATAGACCTTGTAGACATCGATGCGGCGGGTCAGGGTGCCGCCCATCGGTGCGATCTCCATCATTTCCAGCCGCTCGTCGCCGAGCTTGTGGGCGGCGAAGACATCGCCGTCGGGCCAGCCGAACACGATCCAGGAAACCGACGGCTGCGCCTGCAGCTGGGACAGAAAGACAAATTCCCGCTTGTCCGCCTCGCGGGTCTGCAGCACGTTCTGGAAGAACAGCGTTCGGATCGCCCAGAACGCGGAGCGGCCCTGTACGGCGATCTGGCTGATCTCGTCCTCGACCTGGGCGACGATCTGCCGGTTTATGGTCTCGGCGAGCAGGCGCGAATTGCCCTGGGCCGTCCGCCACCACAAGAGATGCACGATCGCCGCCGTGACCGCGATCGAGGCCAGCACCAGCGTGGTGAGCGCAAAGCGGATGCCGACGCGCAAACGGTCCCTCCCGCGACAGGCGGCCATTGTGCCGCATCCCCGGGCGAATGCGAACGCCGTCCGTGCCACAGGTCGGAACGGAACGGCCGCCGGCGCCTGCGGGGCGGGGCTCGCATGGTGGAGGGCAGACCGACCGGGCACGCGGCGGCGCGGTTCAAGCGGCGTATTCCCGCGAGGCGGACAGGCCGTCACGGCGGGCAAGAGCGCAGGGCCGGGTGGTCAGCGTCCGCCATGACCGGACGCACCGAACCCACGGGCATCCGACGCCGAGGCCTGCATGAGGCAGCGCGACAGACCGATATCGTCCAGCATCCGATCGTCGAGTCGGCTCAGTTCCTGCAGCGCGCGCCGCATGCGCGAAAATCGGCGGACGCGATCGAACGCCGACCTCGCCGCGGTCATCAGTGCCTCCCCAACACGGGGCGCCGGCCTCTCCGTAGGCAGGTCTTCCGCGGTCATTCCACGCTCCTTGACGGGTTTGCCTGCGACCGGCGCGACGAGGAACCAACGGCCACGCCATCGCATGGCATCCGGTGTAGGGAGCCGACATGTCCGGGATACGTCGCGGGCATGTCGCCGACCGCGCCGAAGGTTTCGATCGTATCGGGAGAATTTCAGGAGACCTGCGGTTGCACCTGGCGCCGGCGATGCCTTCCGCTGCCGCGATAGGTCCGGTCCCGTCCGGCATGGCGATGGCGAACGCGACCCGCCCGCCGGTCGAGGCGACCCGCGACATGGCTTGATCCGCAGCGTCTGTCTGGAAGTGCGGGCCGCGGCCGATCGGCGCCCAGACGACGGTGCCAGGGCGGCAAGCGCGACAGGGACAGCGGCAGCTGTCACGTCTAGAATGCGAATGAGTTGCAATTGCGGAAGCAAGCGCTATATTGCGAATGGATCGCAACTGCGTGCGGGATGAGAGCATGGCCTCGCCGTCAATGACGTTAGCCGCCCTCGCGCTTGCGGCGGTGATCGCAGCCGCGCCCGGAAGAGCGGGCGCGGCCGAGGACGATCGTTTCAAGGTCATCACCACCTTCACCGTCATCGCCGACATGGCCCGCAACGTCGCCGGAGATGCGGCGACGGTAGACTCCATCACCAAGCCCGGCGCCGAGATCCACAATTACCAGCCGACGCCCGGCGACCTTCTCAAGGCGCAGGATGCCGACCTGATCCTCTGGAATGGACTCAACCTGGAACTGTGGTTCGAGAAGTTCTTCCGCAACCTAAGGGACGTGCCGGCTGCGGTGGTGAGCGAGGGCATCGAGCCACTCGGCATCGCCGAGGGGCCGTATCGGGGCAAGCCCAATCCACATGCCTGGATGTCGCCGAGCGACGCGCTCGTCTATGTCGACAACATCGCCGCCGCCTTCGCGCGGCACGATCCCGATAATGCGGCGACCTACCGGGCGAATGCGGAGGCCTACAAGCAGACGATCACCGAGACCATCGCGCCGATCCGCGCCCGCCTCGATGCGATTCCGCAGGAGCGGCGCTGGCTGGTCACCAGCGAGGGTGCGTTCAGCTATCTGGCACGCGACTTCGGGCTGAAGGAACTGTATCTTTGGCCGATCAACGCGGACCAGCAGGGAACCCCGCAACAGGTGCGCAAGGTGATCGACGCGGTGCGGCAGCACGGCATTCCGGTGGTGTTCTCCGAGAGCACGGTCTCCGACCGGCCGGCGCGCCAGATCGCCCGCGAGACCGGTGCGGCATATGGTGGCGTGCTCTATGTCGACTCGCTGAGCGAGCCGGACGGGCCAGTACCGACCTATCTCGACCTGCTGCGGGTCACCACCGAAACGATCGCCGAAGGGCTGACGAAATGACCTGCGCCGCCACGCCCGTGACGCTGCGGGCAGATGCGCCGGCGGGCGCATCGGCAGGAGAGCCGGCGCCTGCGCCGGACAGCGGCATAGCGGTCAACGGCGTCACCGTCACCTATCGCTCCGGAGTCAGCGCGCTGCGCGATGCGACCTTCGCGATCCCGACCGGCACCATCACCGCGCTGGTTGGCGTCAACGGCTCAGGCAAATCGACCCTGTTCAAGGCGATCATGGGCTTCCTGCGCACGGCGCGTGGCAGCATCACGGTGCTCGGCCGGCCGGTCGAGGCAGCGCTGAAGGCCAATCTCGTCGCGTATGTGCCGCAGGCCGAGGAGGTCGACTGGAGCTTCCCCGTCCTCGTCGAGGATGTGGTGATGATGGGCCGCTACGGGCGCATGAACATGCTGCGCATCCCCCGGGCGGCAGACCGCGCCGCGGTCGCCGACGCGCTCGACAGGGTCGGCATGACCGAGTTCCGCCGGCGGCAGATCGGCGAACTGTCGGGCGGTCAGAAGAAGCGGGTGTTCCTCGCCCGTGCGCTGGCCCAGGATGCCCGCGTCATCCTGCTCGACGAGCCGTTCACCGGCGTCGACGTCAAGACCGAGGAGGCGATCATCGCGCTCCTGCGCAACCTGCGCGAGGAAGGCCGGGTGATGCTCGTCTCCACCCACAATCTCGGTTCGGTCCCCGATTTCTGCGACCGCACCGTGTTGCTGCGCAACACGGTGCTGGCCTACGGCCCGACTTCGCAGGTGTTCACCCAGGCCAATCTCGAGCGCGCCTTCGGCGGCGTGCTGCGGCACTTCCCGCTGGGCGGCACCGATCCCGCCGGCCAGCAGGCGGTGGGGGTCATCACCGACGACGAGCGGCCCTTCGTGGTCTATGGCGAGGGCACGGCCGGGGAGAGAGCGGAGCGCCCGCGTTGACCGACCTGCTGCTCGAACCGTTCCGCTACGGCTACATGGTCAACGCCATGTGCGTCGGGGCGCTGGTCGGGGCGGTCTGTGCCTTCCTGTCGGCCTTCCTGATGCTGAAGGGCTGGTCGCTGATCGGCGACGCGCTGTCGCACTCGATCGTGCCCGGCGTCGCCGGGGCCTACATGCTGGGACTGCCCTTCGCGCTCGGCGCGTTTCTCGCGGGCGGACTGGCGGCCGGTGCCATGCTGTTCCTCAACCAGCGAACCCGGCTCAAGGAGGACGCGATCATCGGGCTGATCTTCACCTCCTTCTTCGGTCTTGGCCTGTTCATGGTGTCGCTGTCGCCGGCCTCGGTGAACGTGCAGACCATCGTGCTCGGCAACATCCTGGCGATCACGCCGGAGGACACGCTGCAGCTCGTCGTCATCGGCACCATCTCGCTCGCCGTGCTGATCGTGACGTGGAAGGACCTGATGGTCACCTTCTTCGACGAGGGCCACGCCCGCTCGATCGGTCTCAACCCGCCGCTGCTGAAGACGGTGTTCTTCACGCTGCTGGCAGCCTCGACGGTGGCAGCCTTGCAGACGGTCGGCGCCTTCCTGGTGATCGCCATGGTGGTGACGCCGGGCGCCACCGCCTACCTGCTCACCGACCGGTTCCCCAGGCTGATCGCCCTCGCCGTGGCGATCGGAGCGGGGGCCTGCTTCCTGGGGGCCTATCTCAGCTACTTCCTCGACGGGGCGACCGGCGGCATCATCGTCTGTCTGCAGACGGCAGTGTTCCTCGCTGCCTTCTTGCTCGCTCCCAAGCATGGTCTCCTCGCCGCACGGCGGCGTGCGGCGCGTGTGGCGGCGGCACCATGACCCAATTCATCGCCGATCCGCTGATGCCGCTGCGCTTCGAGTTCATGCGCTACGCGCTGGCGATCGCGGTGCTCGTGGCGGTGCCGACAGCGCTGCTGTCCTGCTTCCTCGTGCTCAAGGGCTGGTCGCTGATGGGCGATGCGGTCTCGCACGCGGTGCTGCCCGGTGTGGTGCTGGCCTATATCGCGGGCCTGCCGCTCGGCGTCGGCGCCTTTGCCGCGGGCATGGGCTGTTCGCTGCTCACCGGCTGGCTCGACGCCAACAGCCGCATCAAACGCGACACGGTGATGGGCGTCGTGTTCTCCGGCATGTTCGCGCTCGGCCTGGTGCTGTACATCCGCATCGAGACCGATGTCCATCTCGACCATATCCTGTTCGGCGACATGCTCGGCGTCGGGCCGGCCGACCTCCTGGAATCGGGGATCATCACGGCAGTCGTCGCCGGCATCCTTCTGCTCAAGTGGCGCGACTTGCTGCTGCACGCCTTCGACCCGACGCAGGCGCGGGCGATGGGCCTGCCTGTGGGCCTGCTGCACTACGGGCTCCTGGCGATCCTGTCGCTGACGATCGTCGGGGCGCTGAAGGCGGTCGGCATCATCCTGGCCATCGCCATGCTGATCGCGCCGGGCGCCATCGCCTTCCTCATGATGCGCTCGTTCGGCGCAATGCTGGGCGCGGCGGTCATCGTCGCCGTCGTCTGCTCGCTCGCCGGCGTCTATGCGAGCTTCTTCATCGATTCGGCCCCCGCGCCGACCATCGTGCTGCTGATGACGGCAGTGTTCGTCGCGGCATTCGTCCGGACGGTCCGCATGGCACAGGCGGCAGGGTGACTACAATCCCAGGAACTTGAAGGGCTCGGCCTCGACGAAGCGGTCCGAGACATCGCCGGAGAAGAGGTCGGTCTGGTCGGGGCCGAGATCGAGGGTCGTCACCTTGCCGGTCCGCGGCGACAGGTCGACCTTGCTCAGGTCCACCCAGCTCAGGTCCGCCCAGAAGAGGTTCGGCTCAGCGCCGATTCGCAGAAGCAGCGCTTGCGCTTCAAGTCGGCGACGGTGCGACCGTCGCGGCGAGTGCGATGGCGAGCGCCGTGATGGCGGCGGCCGGACGATGTCGCATGGCTGGCCCTCCCGATCGTCAGAGCCTATCGCGTCCGGCCGGGCCGGTCCGACATGTATCGCCCGGTCATGACCGCGGTCAGCGCTGACCGGGCTTGAGCTGGTAGAAGATGTGGGTGCCGATCCGTTCGAGACGCTTGAGGTAGCGCCCCCAGCGCGGGTTGACATAGGTGGCGTGGTAGTGGGTCGCCATCCCGACATTGTCGAGGAAGTAGTCACCCTTGAGCGCCTCCTCGGCGATGCGCAAGGCCGTCGCCCAGGATTGCTTGTCGCGAATCGTCTCGGGGCGGCCGTCGCAGGCAAAGGAGAACTGGCAGCGGTTGCGCCATTGGCGATTCTGGTAGATCACCCCGCACACCGTGTTCGGATAGCGGTGATCGAGGACGCGGTTCAGCACCACCTGCGCCACCGCCATCTGCCCCGCCTCGCTCTCGCCGCGCGCCTCGAAGTAGATGGCGACGGCGAGGCACTGCCGGTCGCGCTCGAAATCCTCGATGTCGATGCGACTGCGCGCGAAGATGTCGAACGGCGTGCTGAGCAGCGGCTGGAAGGCGATCGCGTGGTCGAGCCCGATCTGCGGGTCGAGCGAGGCGACCATCACTGGTCTGTCGTCGCGCGGCGGCGCCTTCGGCTTGAGGAACGCTCCGACCAACGGCCGCTCCTGCGGCGACGGCGGCTCGATGAGCAGCGGCGGAACGCGGATCATGCCGCCGGCGTCCGGGTCGACATGGTAGCGCGTTCCGGTGCCGGCACGGCTCATCAGGAGATCGCCCTTGGTCTCGCGCACCACCTCGGGAAACGCAACCTTGCCGGTCGAGACCGGCGTCACCGAACCGGTGATGTCGGGATCGGCCGGGGCAAGGACGATCGTTTCGGACGGTATGGAGGCGGCGCCGAGCGACACGCCGACGGCGCGGCCGTCGGTGCCCGGATCGGCCTTCAACGGCAGCACCGGCTGGGCAACATGAACGGAGCCGTAGGGCGCGGCGACCAGGCTCGCCTGCCAGCGCGCGACGGACTGTGCCTGCATGTCGACCAGCGCGGCGGCGTCCTGATAGGCGAGTTGCACCGTCGAGAAGAAGAACCAGGCGATGGCATAAGCGTAGGGCCGGTAGTTCCGGGCCCGTCGCCGACTGACATACCTCGCGCGTCCCCGCACCACGCAGACTCCACACAATCCACATGACGACGGCCGCATCACGGATCCGCGACCGTTACGCAATGGCTCTCGCCCGGGGGCAGGGTGACCACATCCCCGCCGCAGGCAGAACTTGGCGGAAAAGTCTTTACAGTGGTTTAACTATGAAGAGAGGTGACGAGTACCGCGCCGGCGGTGATTCACGATTACGCAATCGGTGCCCGCGGATCGCCTCTCCCCGCCGGTCCGATCCCGAGCCGCGCGGACAGCCGCTCGAGCAGTGCGCGGCGGCCGGAGAAGGGACGGGTGGGATCGAGCCCGGCCAGATCGGCGGCCACCGCCTGCAGACCCGCCGTGCCGAAGCGGCCGCGCACCGCGTCCTCGACCCAGGCACGTGCCTGTGCGGCCCGCAACCACCCGGCGCGGCTGCCTTCGGCGAGCCAGCGGCGGTGTGTATCGATCGCTGCCGAGAGAGCAGCAAGCCCGTCACCGGTCTGTGCCGAGACGGCGAGCACGATCGGCCGCCAGCCGTCGGGGCGAGGGCCAGACAACCCCAGCGCGCCCTCGACATCGGCCACCGCCCGCCGTGCTGCGGGTCCCGTGTCGGCCTTGGTGATGGCGAGGATGTGCGGCAGCTCCATGATGCCAGCCTTCATGAACTGCAGGCTGTCGCCCGAACCCGGCTGGATGCACAGCACGACCGTCTCGGCGGCGAACGCGATGTCGGCTTCCGACTGGCCGATCCCGACGCTCTCGATCAGTACCCGGCCGAAGGCGAGCCGCATCACCACCATCGCCGCCAGCGTGTGCTCGGACAGCCCGCCGAGCCGGTCGCGCGCCGCCATGGAGCGGACGAAGACGCCTTCGTCCTCGGGGTCCTTGCGGATGCGGGTGCGGTCGCCGAGCAGCGCGCCGCCGGTGGCACGCGAGGAGGGATCGACGGCGATGACCCCGACGCGGTCACCGGCACTGCGCCAGGCCCCCACCAGCGCATTGGCCAGTGTCGACTTGCCGACGCCCGGCGGGCCGGTCAGGCCGACCACGTGACCAGCACCTGCGGCCAGGGCCGCGTCGAGGAACGATGCCACCTCGACGGAGTCCAGAACCTCCGTGGCGGTCAGCGCGGCGGCCACGTGTCGGCGGCGGCCGGCAGCGACCTGTTCGGGGGCGGGCAACCCGGTCATGGCAGGATTCCCAGATGCACCAGCGACTTGCAGCCGCCCATGGCGATCAGCACCGCCAGGAGCCCGATCAGGCCCGCCTCGACGGCGGGCATCGGCCGCTCCATCACCGCCCGCAGGGCGAACGGCGCCGCAAACAGCAGCACGAGCACGAAGGCGCCGTCCAGCGACAGTGCCCAGCCCCAGCAGACGCCTGAGGGGGTGAACATGCCGCGCCGCCCCGGTGCTACCTGTCGCGTTCGATCGCCTGGCCGAGCGCAGCCTGCGCCGCGGCAAGACGGGCGATCGGCACGCGGTAGGGCGAACACGAGACATAGTCGAGACCAACCTCCTCGCAGAAGGCGATCGAGGCCGGATCGCCGCCGTGCTCGCCGCAGATGCCGAGCTTGATGTCGGGTCGGGCCGCGCGACCGCGTTCGGCGGCGATGCGCACCAGTTCGCCGACACCATCCCGGTCGAGGGTGACGAACGGATCGGATTCGAGCAGCCCCTTCTCGACGTATTCGGCGAGGAAACGCGCCGAATCATCCCGGCTGATGCCGAAGGTGGTCTGCGTCAGATCGTTGGTGCCGAACGAGAAGAACTCGGCCGTCGCGGCAATCTCGGCGGCCCGCAGCGCCGCACGCGGCAGTTCGATCATCGTGCCGATCTGATATTTGATCGTCGTTCCCTTCTCCCGGTTGACCGCCTCGGCGACCGCAACGATCCGGCCTTTCAGCATGTCGAGTTCGGCGCGGGTCGCAACCAGCGGGATCATCACCTCGGGCACCACCGGCGCACCGGTGCGCGCGGCCGCCTCGGCGGCCGCCTCGAAGATGGCGCGGGCCTGCATCTCGTAGATCTCGGGATAGGTGATGCCGAGCCGGCAGCCGCGATGACCGAGCATCGGGTTGAACTCGTGCAGATCCTGCACCCGTGCGCGCAGCTTCTGGATATCGGCGCCGATCGAGGCGGCGACCTCGGCCAGTTCCTCCTCCGCCTGCGGCAGGAATTCGTGCAGCGGCGGGTCGAGCAGGCGGATCGTCACCGGCAGCCCGGCCATGATCTCGAACAGCTCGACGAAATCCTGGCGCTGCATCGGCAGGATCTTCGCCAGCGCCGCGCGGCGACCGGCCTCGCCATCGGCGAGGATCATCTCGCGCACCGCGACGATACGGCCCTCGTCGAAGAACATGTGCTCGGTGCGGCACAGGCCGATGCCCTCCGCGCCGAACTGCCGCGCGGTGCGCGCATCCGCCGGTGTCTCGGCGTTGGTACGCACCTTCATCCGGCGTGCCGCATCCGCCCATTCCATCAGCGCGGCGAATTCGCCGGAGAGTTCCGGCTGCAGCATGCTGACCTCGCCGAGCAGCACCTCGCCGGTGCTGCCGTCGATGGTCACCACGTCGCCACGCTTCAGGGTGACGCCTCCCGCCGTCATCGTTCCGGTCGCGTAGTCGACGCGGATCATGCCGGCGCCGGAGACGCAGGGCTTGCCCATGCCGCGCGCGACGACGGCGGCATGGCTGGTCATGCCGCCCCGGGTGGTGAGGATGCCCTGCGCCGCATGCATTCCATGGATGTCCTCGGGGCTGGTCTCGACACGCACCAGGATGACCTTGCGGCCCTCCGCCGCGAGCTCTTCGGCGGTGTCGGCGTCGAACACGATCTCGCCCTGGGCCGCACCGGGCGAGGCCGGCAGGCCGCGCGCCATCACCTTGCGCTCGGCCTTCGGGTCGATGGTCGGATGCAGGAGCTGATCCAGCGCCTGCGGATCGACCCGCCTGATCGCCTCGTCGCGGCTGATCAGGCCCTCGTTGGCAAGATCGACGGCGATCCGCAACGCCGCCCTGGCGGTACGCTTGCCGGAGCGCGTCTGCAGCATCCAGAGCTTGCCCCTCTCGATGGTGAACTCGAGATCCTGCATGTCGCGATAGTGGCGCTCGAGCGTGTCGCAGATGCGGGTGAACTCGGCGAAGCAGTCGGGCATCAGCGCCTCGAGGGACGGTTTGTCGGAACCGGCCGCGATCCGGGCGCGCTCGGTCAGGTCCTGCGGCGTGCGGATGCCGGCGACCACGTCCTCGCCCTGCGCGTTGACCAGGAATTCGCCATAGAGCTCCTTCTCGCCGGTCGAGGGATTGCGGGTGAAGGCGACGCCGGTGGCCGAGGTCTCGCCCATGTTGCCGAACACCATGGCCTGGACGTTGACGGCGGTGCCCCAGCTTTCGGGGATCGCGTTGAGTCTGCGATAGGTGATCGCCCGCTGGTTCATCCACGAGCCGAATACCGCTCCGATCGCGCCCCACAGCTGCTCGGCGGGATCCTGCGGGAACGGCTTGCCGAGATGCTCCTCGACGCAGATCTTGTAGCGGGCAACGATCTCCTGCCACTCGTCGGCCGACAGATCGGTGTCGAGGGTGTGGCCCTTCTCGTCCTTGTAGAACTCCAGGATGTCCTCGAAGTTGTGGTGGTCGATGCCGAGCACAACGTTGGAGTACATCTGGATGAAGCGGCGATAGGAATCGAAGGCGAAACGCCGATCGCCGGCAAGCGCGGCAACCGCCTCGACCGTCTCGTCGTTGAGGCCGAGATTGAGAACCGTGTCCATCATGCCGGGCATCGAGGCTCGCGCCCCGGACCGCACCGAGACCAGCAGCGGATTCTTCGTGTCGCCGAAGCGCTTGCCGACCAGCGCGCCGACCCGGGCGAGCGCTGCATCGACCTGATCCCTCAGATCGGCCGGGTATTGCCTGTCATGGGCGTAGTAGTAGGTGCAGACCTCGGTGGAGATGGTGAAGCCGGGGGGTACCGGCAGTCCGAGACTCGACATCTCGGCAAGGTTCGCGCCCTTGCCGCCGAGCAGTTCGCGCATGCCGGCGGTGCCTTCCGCGGTGCCGTCGCCGAAGCCGTATACCCACTTCGCCATCTGTCAGTTTCTCCGTCAAAATGCCCGGCGGCGTCTCCGCCGGCAGCCCCGGCGCCAGACGTGCCGGCATCCCCATCGCGCAAAATTCCGGCGGTTTCAATGTTGCGGCGCAAAATACAGCAGACGCGATCGGACGGAACGGCATCCCGAAAGCCTTCGTTAACCACTGTGGCGCAGGCTCGTGCGGAGGCCTGACGGAGCGTCCGCGGGCCGCTCGCGCCGGTCCCGCGGCGAGCAGCGCGGAAGCCGGCATGGTGCGGGAGCCGCAGCAATGAAAGGTGTTCTCGCCGTCTCCATCATCGTCGCCGGACTGGCGACGCCGCTGGCAGCGACACGTGTGGCCGCCGACGTCTTCGATACCCGGCCGGATCTTAGGTTCTGCATGGCCGCCATGCTGCGCGGGTTCGGCAACGGACTCGAGGAAAGGGCCTGCGCCAAGCTCTACGACCTGCCGTCGGCCTATCACTTCACCTGTGCGCGCGGCGTCGTGCGCGGGTTTCGCAGCGACAGCGACCGCGCCGCCTGTGCGTCGTTCTTCGAGCAGCAGGCCTCGGCAGCGAAGGCGGCGCATGTGCGGCCGCAGACGCCCTGACCGGTGAAATCCGGAACGCCCGCTTGCCCCCGGTCCGGCGAAACCCGCCTCAGCCGACGAGACCGAGGATGCCGATGAGGATCAGGTAGACGGCGACCACGTAGTTCAGCAACCGCGGCATGATCAGGATGAGCACCCCGGCGATCAGGGCAATCAGCGGCTGGATGGTGATGATGTCGACGGTCATCGGAAGCATCTCCTGCGTTGCGGCCCGGACGCCGAATCACGCCGGGGCGGGGCGCCACTCTACGCCCCGCCCATAACGTCCGTGAGGGCCGATCGTTCGCGATGGCGGCGCCGCCGGAGGGCGGAGACATCGGCGAAACCGGACCGACGTCGGATTGAAACACCGCAGGCGCATACAGGCGCGATCCAACCCCCGTTCCGCAAGAGGAGTCCTGTCGTGCCTGTCGCGTTCCGCTTCTTCCGGTCTGCCGTCGCCTTCGCGGTGCTCGGCCTGTCGCTCGGCCTCTACATGGCGCTCGGCCACGACCACGCGCAGATCCCGACCCATGTGCACCTTTTGATGATCGGCTGGGTGTCGATGTTCCTGTTCGGCGCCTTCTATGCGCTGGTCCCCGCCGCCGCGGGGCGCGCCGCCCTCGTCCAGTGGTGGCTTGCCAATACCGGCGTGGCGGTCATGATCCCGGGCCTCTGGCTGATCTTCGCCGGCACGCCGCAGATCGGCGGGCCTGTCGCCACGCTCGGCGCCTTGGTCGTGTTCGCTGCGATGCTGACCTTCGCCGGCATCGTCTGGTGGATGACGATGGCCCGGCACGGCGCCGCAACCTCCCGCCCCGCCGGTCCCGGCGCGACGATCCGCTGAGCCTGCGCCGGCGCGGGCGGCTTCTCTCGCCGGCGTGGCGCGCCGGCCCTATCCGGCGATCTTCGAGAACACCGCCACCTGATCCATCGCAGCGCGGATCTGCGAGAGCAGGCGCAGCCTGTTCTCGCGCAGCGTCGGGTCTTCGGCATTCACCGTGACGGTGTCGAAGAACCGGTCGACAGGGGCGCGCAGGCGGGCGAGCGCGGCCATCGCGGCGGCGAAGTCCTCCCGCTGCAGCGCGCAATCCGATTCGGCCGCAACCTCGGCGATGCGGTCGAACAGCACCCGCTCCTCGTCCTGCGCGAAGACAGCCGGGTCGGCATGGCCGGCATAGGCGCGGCCATCCTTCTTCTCCTCGATGGCGAGGATGTTGGCGGCCCGGCGATAGGCGGTGAGCAGGCTCGCCCCGTCCTCGGTGGCGAGGAAGGCCGCCAGCGCCTCGACCCGACGCACGATCATCACGAGATCGTCCTGGGTCTGCCCCGCCCCTGTCGCACCTGCGGCGCTCCTCGCCTCCTGGCCCAGTGCGAAGACGGCATCGACGAGATCGTGGCGTGCGCCCTCGTCGCGGAGCTGCACCTTCAGGCGGTCGGCGAAGAAGGCGAGGAGGTCGGCGGCGACATCACCGACGCCGTCCGCCCCGGCCGAGACGCAGATGCTGCGGATCGGCTGCAGAAGCCCGACCCGCACTCCGTTCCCCAGCACGATGCGGATCACCCCGAGTGCGGCGCGCCTGAGCCCATAAGGATCCTTCGAACCGGTCGGCTTCTCGCCGATCGTCCAGAAGCCGACCAGCATGTCGAGCCGGTCGGCCAGCGCAACGGCGATGGCGACCGGTTCCGTCGGCACCTGATCGCCGGAGCCCGCCGGCCGGTAGTGGTCGCGGATCGCGTCGGCGACCTCCGGGTCCTCGCCCTGCGCCAGCGCGTAGTAGCGGCCCATGACGCCCTGAAGTTCGGGGAACTCGCCGACCATCTCGCTGACCAGATCTGCCTTGGCGAGGCGTGCGGCGCGCTCGGCCTTGTCCGGGTCGGCACCGACGAGGGGGGCAAGCTCCCGCGCCAGCCGGGCGATTCGCTCGACACGCTCGGCCTGAGTTCCGAGCTTCTCGTGGAAGACGATCGACTTCAGCTTGTTCGCATGGACCTCCAGCGGAGTCCTGAGATCCGTCTCGTAGAAGAAGCGGGCATCCGACAGCCGCGCAGCGATGACGCGGGCATTGCCGGCGACGATCTTCCCACCGCCATCCGCCGCGATCAGGTTGGCGACCGTGATGAAACGCGGGGCGAGCGCTCCCTCGCCATCGCGCATCACGAAGCACTTCTGGTTGGCGCGGATGGTCAGGCGGATGACCTCGGGCGGAATCTTCAGGAACTCCGGGTCGAACGAACCCATCAGCGCCACCGGCCATTCGACGAGGCCGGCAACCTCCTCGACCAGCGGCTCGTCCTCGACCAGTTCCAGGCCCTGCGCGAAGGCGAGCGTGCGGGCATCCGTACGGATGATCTCCCTGCGCCGGTCGGGATCGAGCACCACGAAGGCGCGCTCAAGCTTCTCCACGTAGTCGTCGAACCGGCGAACGGTAATCGCGCCCGGCTTCATGAAACGGTGACCAAAGGTGACGCGGCCGGATTTCAGCCCATCGACCTCGAAGTCGACGACCTCCGTCTCTTCGGTCTCCGGCCCGAACACGCAGACGATCGACTTGAGCGGCCGCACCCATCTGAGCGAACCCGAGCCCCAGCGCATCGACTTCGGCCAGGGGAAGCGGCGAATCACTTCGGGCACGATCTCGGCGATCACGGCCTTGGCCTCGCGGCCGGGGCGGGACGTTACCGCCACGTAGAAGTCGCCCTTCTTCGGATCGGACTGGATCGTCGCCTCGTCGATCGAGGCGAGGCCGGCCGCCTTCAGGAAGCCCGCCAGAGCCGCCTCCGGCGCGCCGACGCGCGGCCCCTTGCGCTCCTCGCGCGTATCGGGGCTACGGACAGGTAGGCCGGTGATGTTCAGCGCCAGGCGTCTGGGCGTCGCGAAGGCGCGCGCGGAGTCGTAGACAAGGCCGCGCTCGACGAGGGCGTCGGTCACGAGCTTCCTGAGATCCTCTGCCGCCCGGGCCTGCATGCGGGCAGGAATCTCCTCGGAGAACAGTTCGAGCAGCAGGTCAGGCATGGACACCAATCCCCCCGCAGGCCGTCCGCGGTCTGTCCGTCCTCGCGCCAGCGGCGCCGCGCGCGGGCAGGCGGGCCGGACTCTCCTCGCAGAACAGTTCGAGCAGCAGGTCAGGCATGCCGAGGGCAACCTTCCTCACCCTCCCCTGCAGCGGAGGGTGAGGGATCCTGCGCGGCATCATGACTGAGCCCCGCCGCCCGCGGTCGCGAGCCAGGCCTCGCCACAGGCCTTGGCCAGGTCGCGCACCCGCAGGATGTAGCTCTGCCGCTCGGTGACGGAGATCACCCCTCGCGCATCGAGCAGGTTGAAGACGTGGCTTGCCTTGATGCACTGGTCGTAGGCCGGCAGCGCCATGAGATGCCTGCTCCGCCCGACATCCGCCCAGCCCGCCTCGAGATAGCTGCGACAGGCGGCTTCAGCCATGCGGAACTGTTCGAACAGCATCCCGGTGTCGGCGTGCTCGAAGTTGTGGCGGGAATATTCCTGCTCGGCCTGCAGGAAGACGTCGCCGTAGGTGACCTTGTCGGCGCCCTCGCGGCCGTTGAAATTGAGGTCGTAGACATTGTCGACACCCTGGACGTACATGGCGAGGCGCTCCAGCCCGTAGGTCAGCTCGCCGGAGACGGGCGCGCAGTCGAAGCCTGCCACCTGCTGGAAGTAGGTGAACTGGGAGACCTCCATGCCGTCGCACCAGACCTCCCAGCCCAGCCCCCAGGCCCCCAGCGTCGGGCTCTCCCAATCGTCCTCGACAAAGCGGATGTCGTGGTTCTTCGGGTCGATGCCTATCGCGTGCAGCGAGCCCAGATAGAGCTCCTGCAGGTCCGGCGGCGAAGGCTTCAGGATCACCTGATACTGGTAATAGTGCTGCAGCCGGTTCGGGTTCTCGCCGTAGCGGCCGTCCTTCGGCCGACGCGACGGCTGAACATAGGCGGCGTTCCAGTGCCGGGGCCCGAGCGAGCGCAGCGTGGTCGCCGGATGGAAGGTGCCGGCACCGACCTCCATGTCGTAGGGCTGCAGGATGACGCAGCCATAGGCAGCCCAGTAGCGCTGCAGCGCCAGGATGAGCCCCTGGAAGGAGCGGGTCGGATCGAGCGGATCGGATCGGTCGGTCATGGCGGCGCGGACCGTATGCGCGGCACACCAGGCGGTCAAGCAGGGGTCGCAGATTGGCCTGCCGGCGACCATCGCGAAATCGGCGCGCGGCGGCGGTGCGGGTTCGGACGGCCTCAGCTAGCTCAGCCTGTCGGACGCGGGATGGTCGGGGCGAGACTGCCCGCCGCCCGAGGGCCGGGCGACGATCTGGCGGATCATCGCCGCTGCCTGCCCGGCTCAGCCGTCGAGCGCCTTGCGGATCGCCAGGAAGTCGCGCCAGGCGAGGCGCTTCTGGCCGGGCTGGCGCAGCAGGTAGGCTGGATGCAGCGTGGGCATTGCCGGGATCGTGCGACGGCCGGTGTCGAAATCGAACCACTTGCCGCGCAGCCTCAGAATGCCCTCCTTGCGATCGAGCAGCACGCTCGCCGATGCGTTGCCGAGCAGCACGAGGACGTCAGGGTCGGCCAGTTCGATCTGCCGCTCGACGAAGGGCCGGCAGATCTGCGTCTCCTGCGGTGTCGGTGTGCGGTTGCCTGGCGGGCGCCAGTAGACGACGTTGGTGATGTAGACGCTCGTGCGGTCAAGGCCGATTGCGGCGAGCATGCGGTCGAGCAGCTTGCCGGCGGGGCCGACGAAGGGTGCCCCCTGGATATCCTCCTCCTGCCCCGGCGCCTCGCCGACGAACATGATGCGCGCCTGCGGATTTCCGTCGGCGAAGCACAGGTTCCTGGCCGTGAGGCGCAGCGCGCATCCGTCGAAGCCGGCGAGAATGTCGCGCAGCTGCTCGAGCGTCTCCGCCTCCCGGGCACGGGCGCGCGCGGCCATGACCGCCTCGGAGGGACCCTGCTGGGCAGCCGCGGCGGCCGGTGCCGGCGCGGACCGGGCGGTGGCCGACGACGGCATGGGGCGCGGCGTGGCGGGCGGACGCCCGCGGATCGATGCAGCACTCTCGAGGCGGTTGACCGGCAGGTTTCCGACCACCTCGTCGACGCCGGCGGCAAGCTGCCAGGCGAGCAGCGCCAGCGCCGCCCGCCGGTCCTCCTCGCGCCCGCCTGCCATAGCCCTCACCATCCGTCTCCCGTCGGTCCCATCCTAGGGCCGGCGGCAGGAATTTGCACGACGGCGCGCCATGCGTGATAAACCCGGGCGAGTGCGCCCGTCAGCAGGAGGAGACAGATGACCGACACCGAAGACTTGCCCGAACGCGACTCCATGGAGTTCGACGTCGTCATCGTCGGTGCCGGCCCCGCCGGTCTGTCCGCCGCCATCCGCCTGAAGCAGCTTGCAGCGGAAACCGGGCAGGACATCTCGGTGGTGGTGCTCGAGAAGGGGTCGGAGGTCGGCGCCCATATCCTGTCGGGCGCCGTCATCGATCCGATCGGCCTCGATCGCCTGCTGCCCGGCTGGCGCCAGGAGGAGTCGCCGGTCAAGACGCCGGTGACCGCCGATCATTTCCTGTTTCTCGGCCATTCGGGCGCGATCCGGCTGCCGAACCTGCTGATGCCGCCGCTGATGAACAATCACGGCAACTTCGTCGTCTCGCTCGGCAATGTGTGCCGCTGGCTGGCACGCAAGGCGGAGGAACTCGGTGTCGAGATCTATCCGGGCTTTGCGGCGGCCGAGGTGCTCTACGACGATGCCGGTCGGGTGATCGGCGTCGCCACCGGCGACATGGGCGTCGCCCGCGATGGCCACCGCAAGGACAGTTTCATGCGCGGCATGGCGCTGCTCGGCAAGTATGTGCTGATCGCCGAGGGCGCCCGCGGTTCGCTCGCCAAGATGCTGATCCGCAGGTTCGAGCTCGACAAGGGCCGCGAGCCACCGAAATTCGGCATTGGCATCAAGGAGCTCTGGGAGGTTCGGCCGGAGAAGCACCGCCCGGGCTTCGTCCAGCATTCCTTCGGATGGCCGCTTGATGCGCGGACGGGCGGTGGGTCGTTCCTCTATCACCTCGAGGACAACCAGGTGGCCGTCGGCTTCGTGGTGCATCTCAACTACGAGAACCCCTGGCTGAGCCCGTTCGAGGAATTCCAGCGCTTCAAGCACCATCCGGCGATCCGCGAGACCTTCGAGGGCGGCAAGCGGCTCGCCTACGGCTCGCGCGCCATCACCGAGGGCGGCTGGCAGTCGATCCCCGAACTGGCCTTTCCGGGCGGCCTGCTGATCGGCTGCTCGGCCGGCCTCGTCAACGTTCCCCGCATCAAGGGCTCGCACAATGCGATGCTGTCGGGAATTCTGGCGGCCGAACATGTCTGCCGTGCGCTGTCGGAGGGCCGGGCACACGACCGCCTCGAGGGCTACGAGCCGGCCCTGAAGGCCTCGGAGATCGGACGCGACCTGCACAAGGTGCGCAACGTCAAGCCGCTGTGGTCGAAGTTCGGGCTCTACGGCGGCATCGCCCTCGGCGGTCTCGACATGTGGACCAACACGCTCGGCTTCTCGCTGTTCGGGACGTTGCCGCACGGCAAGCCGGATCACGCCGCTCTGAAGCCCGCGTCGCAATGCCGGCCGATCGACTATCCGAAGCCGGACGGGGTGCTGTCCTTCGACCGGCTGTCGTCGGTGTTCCTGTCCAACACGAACCACGAGGAAGACCAGCCGGTTCATCTCAAGGTTCTGGACATGGAACTGCAGAAGCGCTCGGAACACGACATCTTTGCCGGCCCGTCGGGGCGCTACTGCCCGGCCGGAGTCTACGAGTGGATCGAGGACGGGCCGGATGCGCCCCGCTACCAGATCAACGCGCAGAACTGCGTGCACTGCAAGACCTGCGACATCAAGGATCCGAACCAGAACATCAACTGGACGGTGCCGGAGGGCGGCGGCGGTCCCAACTATCCCAACATGTAGCCGTCCCAACATGCGACCGCCGCGCGCCGCCGGGATACTGTTGAGAGCCCGCCGCATTTCGTCCATCATGTCATGGCAGGAAGACGATGGACGGCCAATGTCGGCCGAAGGGGGCCAGTGAATTGACAACAGCTCGGGTTGCCACTGCGTCCCGCCTTGCGCGGGCCGGCCTCGTCGTTGCCGCGCTCGCAGGCGGTGTGGCGATGTCCCCGCCGGCGATGTCGGAGACCAGCCGGATCGACGTCGAACCGAGCTCCTTCGCGGGCAACTATCTGGCCGGGCGCATGGCCGGACGGTTGAACGATGCCGCAGCCGCCGCACGCTTCTATCGTGAGGCGCTGCGCGACGATCCGACCAATCTCGACCTGCTCGACCGCAGCTTCGCCCTGTCGCTCGTCGCCGGCGATTATCCGGCCGCCTTCGCCGCGGCACAGAGCCTGTCGGAGCTCGATCCCGAGCACCGGCTGGCGAATCTGGCGCTCGCCGTCGACGCATTGCGCTCGCGCCAGTACGCCGAGGCGCGCCGGCATCTGGAACGCGCCGGAGACGGGCCGCTGGCGGAGCTGACCGCCAGGCTGCTGCTGGCCTGGACGGCCGCGGGCAGCGGCGACACCAAGGGGGCGCTTGCGACCATCCAGTCGCTGAGCGGCCCGGACTGGTACGAGGTGTTCAAGCCGTATCACTCCGGGCTGATCGCGGCGCTCGCCGGCGACGACACGACGGCGGGGCAGCTGTTCGAGCGCGCCTATGCGACCGACCAGAAGGCGATCCGGGTCGTGCAGGCCTGGGCTCGCCATCTCGCCCGCACCGGCCGCAGCGCGGAAGCCCAGGAGGTGCTCAGGGGCTTCTCCGACGTCGTCCCGAACCATCCGATCATGACGGCCGCACTTGCCGAGATCGCTGCCGGCAGGGTGCCGGCGCCGGTCGTCACGACGGCGCAGGAGGGGGCCGCCGAAGTGCTCTACGGAATCGGCTCGGCGCTCGGCAGCGAGAACGGCGAGGAGTATTCGGCGATCTATCTCCGGCTCGCCCTGCATCTGGCGCCCGGTCAACCGCTGGCGATCCTCTCGCTCGCCGACTACTTCGAGAAGGTCGGCGACCGGGAGAGTGCGGTCAACGTCTACGGCTCGGTGCCGGAGACCTCGCCGCTGCGGGTGAACGCCGACATCCACCGGGCCCTCAACCTCGACGATCTCGACCGCACCGAGGAGGCGATCGCGCTGCTCGAGCAGGTGATCGAAGCCAATCCGGATGAAACCGAGGCGATCGTCGCGCTGGGCAACATCCTGCGCGGCCGCGAGCAGTTCGCGAAGGCCGCCGAGGTCTATTCGCGCGCCATCGCGAAGATCACGACACCACAGCCGCGCGACTGGGCGCTCTACTACTTCCGCGGCATGTGCTACGAGCGCGCCAAGCGCTGGCCGCTGGCGGAGATCGACCTCAAGGCGGCGCTGGCACTGTATCCGGATCAGCCGCACGTGCTGAACTATCTTGGCTATTCCTGGGTTGATCAGGGCGTGCACCTGGACGAGGCGCTGGACATGATCAGCCGCGCCGTCGAGCTGCGCCCGAACGACGGCTACATCGTCGACAGCCTCGGCTGGGCCTACTACAAGCTCGGCCGCTACGAGGATGCGGTGCGCGAGCTCGAACGGGCGGTGGAACTGAAGCCGAACGACCCGATCATCAACGATCACCTCGGCGATGCCTACTGGAAGGCAGGGCGGAAGCTCGAGGCGCGATTCCAGTGGACCCACGCCCGCAATCTCGACCCGGAGCCCGAAGAACTCGCCAAGATCCTCAAGAAGCTGGAGCACGGTCTGGCCGATCAGCCAGGACGGGCCGCCGTCGAGCTGCGGCGCAACGATGGCTGACACCGGGCGGGCGTGATCCCGATCGCGGAGTCGGCCCCGGCCAAGATCAACCTCGCGCTCGCCGTCACCGGGCGGCGCGACGACGGATATCATCTGCTCGACACGGTCGCGGTATTCGCCGATGCCGGCGATGTCGTCGCTGCCGCTCCCGCGCAGACGCTGAGCCTTGAGACGCGAGGACCGTTCGCCGCCGGCCTTCCCGCCGATGGCAGCAACCTGGTGCTGCGCGCCGCCCGCGCGCTGCAGGCGGCAGCCCGCGCCGAAGGCCGCACGGTCGGTGGCGCCCGGCTCGTCCTCGACAAGCGGCTGCCGGTCGCCTCCGGACTCGGCGGCGGATCGGCCGATGCCGCAGCTGCACTGCGCGCGCTCGCCCGGATGTGGGCGCTGGACTGGCCGCCAGCGCGGCTCGCGGCAATCGGCCTCGCGCTCGGCGCGGATATCCCGATGTGCCTGCAGGCGCGGCCCCTGCGCGCCCGGGGGATCGGCGAGGCGATCACGCCGCTGCCGGGTTTTCCGGAGCTCCATCTGGTGCTCGCCAATCCCGGCGCGGCGGTTGCGACGGCGGCGGTGTTTGCCGCCCTGTCCGAACGGTTCACCGCAGCGCTGCCGGATCCGGCCGGTCTGACCGGTTTCGAGGCGGTCGCTGCCTATGTCGCGGCAACCGGCAACGACCTGCAGGCAGTTGCCTGCCGGCTCGAGCCGCGCGTCGGCGAGGTCATCGCGGCGCTGGCAGCAAGCCCCGGCTGCCGGGCGGCACGGATGTCGGGCTCGGGGGCGACATGCTTCGGGCTGTTCGCCTCGGCGGAGGCGGCGACGGCGGCGGCGGCGGCCATTGCGCGCCGGTCGCCGTCCTGGTGGGTCACGGCCTGCCGCACCGGCGCCGGCGGCTGATCCGACCGGACCGGTCGCGACCGGTCAGAAGCCGCGATTGACGCAGAAGTCGACGACCTCGAGCAGCGCCGTGCGATGCTCGCTCTTCGGCAGCGTGCCGAGCGCATCGCGCGCCATCGCGCCGTAGTGGCGGGCCCGGGCAACGGTATCCTCGAGCGCCCGGTGCTCGACCATCAGCGCAATCGCCCGGTCGAGGTCCGCCTCGCCGGACGCCCGGTCCCGCAGGCAGCGCGTCCAGAATGCACGCTCTTCCTCGTCGCCTCGCCTGTAGGCGAGCAGGACCGGAAGGGTGATCTTGCCGTCACGGAAATCATCGCCGACGCGCTTGCCCAGATCGGCCTGGACACCGGAATAGTCCAGCGCATCGTCGATCAGCTGGAAGGCAAGGCCGAGATTTGCACCGTAGCTGCCCAGTGCGCGGCGCTGCTCCACCCCCTGGCCGGCGACGATCGCGCCGACCTCGCAGGCGGCCGCGAACAGCGCCGCCGTCTTGGCGCGGATGACGGCGAGATACTCGTCCTCGGTGGTGGCGGTATTCTGGGCGGTGACGAGCTGCATCACCTCGCCCTCGGCGATGACGGCGGCCGCATCCGAGAGCACGTCGAGCGCCGGCAGCGATCCGACCTCGACCATCATCTTGAACGCCTGGCCGAGCAGGAAGTCGCCGACCAGCACGCTCGCCTCGTTGCCCCAGACCATGCGCGCCGCGGCCTTGCCGCGCCGCATGTCGCTCTCGTCGACGACGTCGTCATGCAGCAGCGTTGCGGTGTGCATGAACTCGACGCTGGCGGCGAGCCGTATGTGCCCCTCGCCGCCATAGCCGAACATCTGCGCGGCGGCGAGCGTCAGCATGGGCCGCAGCCGCTTGCCGCCGCTCTCGATCAGGTGGCTGGCGACCTCCGGAATCAGCTTCACGTCCGAGCCGGTCCTGGACAGGATCAGCTCGTTGACCCGGCGCATGTCGTCCGCGACCAGACCTGCCAGTCGTTCGACGCCACTCTCGGGCCCGGGCTTCTTCTGAAGGGTTGCGACGTTGCCCACGCGATCCTCGTGCCGATGACTGGCCGAGACATTAGGTTCGAGGCCGGGTCGCGGCAATAGCCGACCGCGCGACGATTTGCCTGTCCGCTGCAGGGCCGCGTAGAGTGGCGCCATGGAGGAGCTGATCCGCACCAACGATCCGGTCCTGATCTCGTTCGCAGAGTGTCTGCTGCGCGACGCCGGAATCCCCTGCATGATCACCGACCAGAACATGAGCATCGTCGAAGGCTCGCTCGGCATCCTGCCGCGCCGGCTGATGGTCGACGGCGAGGATCTCGAGGCGGCGCGCCGCCTCATGACCGATGCCGGTCTCGGTGCGCAGCTCAAGTGACGCGCCGATGGGCAGGACGCGACAGGTTGCCGCGGACACCAGCGTGGACGGCTTCCTCGGCGAGCGGCTGATGATCGCCCAGCCGCGACACGGGCATCGGTCCGGCATCGAGGCGGTGCTGATTGCCGCTGCCGCGCCGCTCGAGCCGGGCCAGACGATTGCCGATCTCGGCGCCGGCGCCGGGGTCGCCGGCCTGTGCGCACTCGCCCGGGTCGCCGGCAGCCGCGCTCTGCTCGTCGAGGCGGATCCTGCGATGACAAGGCTCGCGCGCGCGAATGCCGCGCGCAACGGCCTCGCCGATCGGGTCGAGGTGGTGGAGGCCGACCTCACCGCGCGCGGCGCGGCGGCGCGCGCGGGCCTCGCCGGCCTCGCCCACCATGCGATTGCCAACCCGCCCTTCCACGATCCCGCCGCTGCTCGGATCTCGCCGCGCAAGGCAGCTGCGCACGCCGCCCCGCCTGCCGATCTGGACGGCTGGGTGCGGTTCGCCGCGGCCGTGGTGCGGCCGGGCGGCACGCTGACGCTCATCCACCGCGCCGATGCGCTGACAGCGGTGCTGGCAGCCTTCGAACGCCGGTTTGGCGCGGTTGCCGTGCTGCCGGTGCATCCGCGCGCCGGCCTTGCCGCCACGCGCATCCTGGTCCAGGGCCGGAAGGGCAGCCGCGGGGCGCTTGCGATCCTGCCGGGCCTGATGCTGCACGGGGCGGACGGCCACGGCTTCCTGCCGCCGGTGGAGGCGGTACTGCGCCACGGCGCCGCCTTGCCGCTGCGGCCATGAGGTTGCATCGCAGGGCCGTCCACTCCATTTGTCCCGTCGGGGAGAACACTGACGCATGATGATGCTCGAACGCGTGCGCACCCTGATGCCGGCGAGCTGGCATGAACGGCATCCGCTGGTGCCGGTGGTGCGATTGACCGGACCGATCGGCATGGCGACCCCGTTGCGGCCGGGCATAACCCTGTCGGGCGTCGCGGCGGCGCTGGAGAGCGCCTTCAGGATGCGGCGCGCAAGCGGGGTTGCGCTGGTGATCAATTCACCCGGCGGTTCGCCCGTGCAGAGCCACCTGGTCTACAAGCGGATCCGGGCACTCGCCGAGGAGCACGGCAAGCCGGTGTTCGCCTTCATCGAGGATGTCGGCGCCTCGGGCGGCTATCTGATCGCGCTGGCCGGCGACGAGATCGTCGCCGACGAAAGTTCGGTCGTCGGCTCCATCGGGGTCGTCGCGGCGACCTTCGGCTTCGACAAGGCGATCGAGAAGCTCGGCATCGAGCGACGCATCTACACGGCAGGTGAGCGCAAGGTGATGCTCGACCCCTTCCAGCCGGAAAAGCCGGAGGACGTGCGGCGACTGAAGGCGCTGCAGAAGGACATTCACCAGATGTTCATCGACCTGGTCAAGGCGCGGCGCGGCAGCACCCTCAACGGCTCCGACCGGACGCTGTTCTCCGGCGAATTCTGGTCCGGCCGCAAGGCCCTGGAGCTCGGCCTGATCGACCGCATCGGCGACCTGCGCGGCGTCATGCGCGAGCGCTTCGGCGAGAAGGTGCGGCTCTTGCCGATCGCGAAATCGCGCGCCGGCCTGCTGCGCCGGCTGGTGCCCGGCACCGCGGCAGAGCTTCCCGCCGGGCTGGCGGACGAGCTCGTGTCGGCGGTCGAGGCGCGCGCGCTGTGGTCACGCTACGGATTGTAGGGAGGACGGGAATGGCGAATCCGCTCCTTATCGGCGGGCTGATCGTCGGCGGGGCGCTGGCGGCCTGGCGGGTGGTGCGCGAAGAGCAGCGGCGCCGACGGCTGCTCGAGAGACTGGCTCGGGAAACCGATGCCAAGGCTCCGATGATCGCGCTCGAACGCGATCCGGTCACCGGCGTCTACCGCCCGCGCCGCGAGAGCTGACCCGCACGGCCGTCGACTCACCTCGCGACGGCGCCGTGATAGAAATAGACACCGAGGCCGGAGGTGAACACGGCGAGCCCGGCAACCGCGTGCAGCGCCCAGGCGAGCAGGAAGGACCGGCGCCAGAGATAGGCCCACGCGAACACGATACCGCCCGCACCGGTCAGCACGACGGCCGGCCAGTTCCAGTAGAACAGATGGGCCAGCGCGAAGGCCCCGGCATTGACGAGGAGCGCCAAGCCCCGGGACGGGATCAGCACCCCGTACCTGCCGAAGAACAGCGCTCGGAACACGAGCTCCTGGGGTAGCGCCGACAGGAAGGGATAGGCGAGCACGATCGTCAGCCACAGGTCGGAATTGTAGCGCGGCAGGCCGAACAGGGCGTGCGGACGCAGCCACAGCACGAGCCCGACGCTGCCAGCGCCGACCAGCACCGCGAAGGCCGCGATGACGATCAGATCGAACCGGTTCGGCGGCGACAGCAGGTCGCGCCAGTCGAACCCGTCCGTGACCGACAGCAGCACGACGGCGATCAGGACCAGGCCGGCGAGTGCGCTCCACATCACCGTCGGCGGCAGATGGAGAGCCATGACCAGCGGCAGGGCACCGAAGATCAAGCAGAACTCGACCCACAGCCGGAGACGAGGCGGCGACGGGAGGGGCGGGGCGGCGATCGTCATCGGAGTGCACCGGGGATTGCACCGGCGGGGCAGCTGATCGGGGCCGGACCGCAGACCGGCCGTGCCGGCATGGCGAAGCCATGACACCGGCCATCGGTCGTGACGGCGGTCCGCTGGTCGCGTCCATCGCCCCTTCTGGGAGCGGACAGGTCCCGATATAGTCCTGCCACCTGCAGGAGACAGCCCCATGACCGCCGATGAGCGCAGCTTCGTGCCCGTTCGCATCGCCGTGCTGACGGTATCGGACACCAGGACGCCCGAGACCGACAGGTCCGGGCAGGTTCTCGTCGAGCGGCTGACGGCGGCCGGCCATCATCTCGCGGCGCGGCAGATCGTGCCGGACGAGATCGCGGCGATCCGGGAGGTGGTGCGCGCCTGGTCGTTCCAGCCGGACATCGATGTCGTCATCACGACCGGCGGAACCGGGCTGACCGGCCGCGACGTGACGCCGGAAGCCGTCGAGCCGCTGTTCGAGAAGCGGATGGACGGCTTCGCGTGGGCCTTCCACCATGTCTCCTACGAGAAGATCGGCACCTCGACGGTCCAGAGCCGGGCAACTGCCGGTGTCGCCAACGCGACCTACATCTTCTGCCTGCCCGGCTCGCCCGGCGCCTGTCGCGACGCCTGGGATCACATCCTTGCCCAGCAGCTCGACTACCGCCACATGCCGTGCAACTTCGTCGAGATCCTGCCCCGACTGGACGAACACATGCAGCGTCGGAAGGGATAGAGGCGGTTCGTGTCTTGGGCGAAGCATATCCGACATCTGCAAAGTCGTCCCGGCATTCGTGGGCCTCAAGGGTCGGGCCGAGGAGGCCGGGTGGCGCCATGCCTTCCCGATCGAGCGCTTGCGCGAGTGTCCATGACGAGCGGTTCGCCGGCCTCAAGGGTGGGACGGACACCGGCACCACCGGGGACGGTCGAGCGCTTCAGGCAGTGCCGCGTCGCAACGCCCGCGACAGGCGCCGTCCGATCCGGCCGTCGATCGCCGTGAGACCCAGCGCGATCAGTGCCATGCCGACACCGGCCCGCGCGTCGAGGCTCTCATCGAGGACCACGACGCCGAGCAGCACGGCGGTGACGGGAATGAGCAGCGTGACCAGCGACAGGTTGGTCGCCCCCGCCGACCGGACGATGCGGAACACCAGCAGGTAGCCGAAGGCGGTCGACAGCAGCGCCAGACAGAGAACCGAGACGATCGTCGGTGGACCGGGCATGGCCGGAGTCCATCCGGGGACGAGGGCAAGCGTGATCGGGATCATCATCACGGTGGAGGCCACCATCTGGCCGGCAGCGGTGGCGAGCGGCGGCCGGTCGGAGAAGCGCCGCGCCCAGATGCCCGAGAGCGCGTAGCTCATCGCCGCCGCCAGCAGTGCCGCCTGCGCCCACAGGTCCGCCCTTGCCCCGGCAAGCGCGCTCGGACCGATCAGCACGGCGACGCCGGCAAGGCCGAGCACGACGCCGGCGAGCTTGCCGACGGTCATCTTCTCGTCGTCGGTCAGCACCTGCGCCAGCAGCACGGTGAACAGCGGCGTCGCCGCGTTGAAGATCGCCGCGAGCCCGCTCGGCACCTCGGTCTGTGCCCAGGTGATCAGGTTCCAGGGAATGATGTTGTTGAGGATCGACATCACCGTGATCGGCAGCCACCAGGCGACCGTCAGCGGCAACCTCATCCCGGAGAGCCCGGCGACCGCGACGAGGGCGAACCCGCCGATCGCCACGCGCGCCAGCACGATGACCGGCGGCGGCAGCTCCTGGACGGCGAGGCCGACAAACAGGTAGGAACCGCCCCAGACTACCGACAGCAGCACGAGCTGGCCCCAGTCGGCGAGGCTCATCGAGCGGTGGATGGACATGGGCTGCCGCCTCCGGCGCGGTGACACCGCGCGCGGCGCGGCTGCAGCGCTCTTAGCGCACTTGCCCGCCAGTGTCTGCCTGGCAGATGAAACGCGGAGCCGCCATCCCGCGTTGTTGCTCCACAGGCCCCGATACGCATTGCGGGGACATCGCAAGGAGCAACGACTGATGAACGCGACCGCGACGCAGCATGCCGACACGGCGAAGAAGCGCAAACTCGACCGCGAACTGGACGAGGAACTGCAGGATTCGTTCCCGGCCAGCGATCCGCCCGCCTTGACCCAGCCACAGCCCGACACGGACGATCTGCCGGCCGGCGCGTCGAAGCGGTCGGACAGGCCGAAGCACGCGCGGCCGTCGGGGCGCTGACCGGTCCGTTGCTTCGCCGCGCGTTGCCTGTCGGCGGCTTCAGGTCTATCAACCGTTGCCATGGCTGGCGACGGAGGCACCTTCGGTGTTCGAGGCGACGGAAGACCAGGAACTGATCCGCGCGACGGCGCGGCGGATCGCGACCGAGCGGCTGGCGCCGCTGGCGCCAGTCCTCGACAGGGGCGAAGGGCGCGACGACTTCCTCGCCAACCTGAAACTGCTCGCCGAGAACGGCTTCATGGGGCTCAACGTCGATCCCGCCTATGGCGGCACCGGCGCGGGCACCGTCGCCTTTGCGGTGGCGATCGAGGAGATCGCGCGCGGCTGCGCCTCGACGGCAGTGACCACTTCCGTTACCAACATGGTTGCCGGCGTCATCGAGGCCTGCGGCAGCGAGGAGCAGAAGCGGACCTACCTGCCGCGGATCTGCGACGGCACCTACCCTGCCGCCGGATTCTGCCTCACGGAGGCCAGCGCTGGCTCAGATCCGGCGGCCATGCGCACATCCGCGCGCAGGGACGGCAACGAATGGGTGCTGAACGGCTCGAAGAGCTACATCACCAGCGGCGAGTATGCAGGACTGTTCGTGGTGTGGGCAGTCACCGACCCGGAGGCGGGCAAGGGCAAGGGTATCACCTGCTTTCTCGTCGAGGCCGGCACCCCGGGCGTCCTCATCGGCCCGGCCGAGCGGAAGATGGGCCAGACCGGCTCGGCGACCAACACGATCATCTTCGAGAACTGCCGCATTCCGGCGTCGTCGGTGCTCGGCGCCGTCAATGACGGCTTCCGTATTGCGGTCGGCGAACTGGCCGGCGGCCGGATCGGCATCGCCGCGCTTGCGCTCGGGCTCGCACGCGAAGCGATGAGCCTGGCCATCGCCCATGTGCGCGAGCGCCACCAGTTCGGACGCGCCCTCGCCGAGATGCAGGGCATCCAGTGGATGATCGCCGACCGGGAGACCGAGCTGGAGGCCGCCCGTCTGCTGATCCTGCAGGCCGCCGCACGCAAGGATGCCGGCAAGCCATTCGCCCGCCAGGCGTCGATGGCGAAGCTGTATGCGACGGAGGCGGCCCAACGGGCGACCTACACCGCCCTGCAGCTGCATGGCGGCGCCGGCTATATCCGCGATCTGCCGCTCGAGCGTCTCGCCCGCGACGCGCGCGTCACGACGATCTACGAGGGAACGTCCGAAATCCAGCGCCTGATCATTGCGCGCGATATCCTGCGCGACGGTTGACCGGCGGTCCCTCACCGGTCGTGACCGTGATCCCGGTGTTGACCGCGATCAAGGTAGAGGCGCACTCTGCGGGCCATTGGCGGGGGGCGTGCGCGGCAAACCTCGGAGGTCGTCGTGGTTCAGAAGATCGTCACCTGGATCGTCGTGGCCGACGGTGCCCGTGCGCGGGTGTTCGTCAACGAAGGGGTGGGCAAGGGCGTCACGGAGCGGCTCGATCGGGCCTTCGTCGGCAGCCGGCGGCTGAACCAGGATATCCAGGCCGACCGGCCTGGCCGCGCCTTTGAAAGCACCGGGCAGGCTCGCCACGCGATGGAACCGCGGACCGATCCGCACCGCCACGCCGAGCGCGAATTCATCCGGGAGTTCGTTGCCTGGCTTGCGGAAGAGGCCCGGACGAGCCCGATGGACCGCCTCGTGCTCATTGCCGCACCACAGACGCTCGGCGACCTGCGCCAGCTGCTCCCGAAGCCGCTCGCTGCGAAGGTCACCGGCGAGCTTGCAAAGGACCTGACGCGGGCCACACCCGGCGAGATCGAAGCGCAGATCGGCGGCATCCTCGCCGCCTGACGTCACCAACCGAGGGACGGAGGCTCACATGGGCTTGAAGGACATTCTCGTACAGATCGACACCGAGGGCGCCGGCGCGGCGAGCGCGCACCGGCAGAGCTTCGCGCTGTCGCTTGCTGCGGCCCACGACGCGCACCTGACCGCCGTCGCCTTTGCGCTGGAGCCGACGATTCCGCCGATGATCATGGGCGAGGTGCCCGGAGCGCTGCTCGAAAGCCAGCGCAAGCGCGCCCTCGATGCGGCCAACGCGGCGGCGGCGGCGTTCACGGCGGCAGCCGACCGCGCCGGCGTGAGGAGCGAGGTTCGGGTGATTTCCTGCACCGAGTCAGCCGCCCCGCCGACGCTCGCGGTGCATGGCCGCACCGCAGATCTGGTGATCGTCGGCCAGTCGGAGCCGGACGACGTCCTCGCGATCCGTGACCTGATGACCGAGGCTGTGCTGTTCGAGTCGGGCCGCCCCGTCCTGGTCGTCCCCTATATCGGACCCGACGAGGCCAGGATCCGCAACGTCATCGTGGCCTGGGACGGCCGCCGCGAGGCGAGCCGGGCAGCCAACGAGGCCCTGCCGCTGCTGGTCAAGGCCGACGCCGTGTCGGTGGTCGTCGTCGGCGACAGTGCGCCCTCGGCGCGGGCGGGCGAACCGGGTGCCGATCTGGCCCTGCATCTGGCCCGGCACGGCATCAATGTCTCGGTGAAGCGGATCCCCGATACGGGTATCGATGTAGCCGACGCGTTGCTGTCCCATGCCGCGGATACGGAAGCCGACCTGATCGTCATGGGCGGTTACGGCCACTCGCGGCTGAGGGAGTTCGTCCTCGGCGGAGCCACCCGCGGCATTCTCGCCTCGATGACGCTGCCAGTGCTGATGGCACATTAGGCCGGCGCGCAGCGGACAGCCCGGCGGCCGCGGCGGTTGGCGGCGGCCCCCGAAGGCGGCGGAACGTCCGCCGCCTTCTTCGTTTCGTCATGCAGTGAGGGCATCACGTTCCGCAGGGCGCGCCCCCGCACAGCAGCCATCGGACCAGGCGCCATGAGCATCCGGAACCTCGACAAGGCATTCTCGGCCAGATCCGTCGTCCTCGTCGGCGCCAGCCCGCGGCCGGGCTCGGTCAGCGGCGTCATCCTGCGCAATCTCGCCGACGCCGGGTTCGCCGGCGACATCCACCTCGTCAACCCGCGCTACGGCGAGATCGGCGGGCGCCCTTGCCATCCCGACCCGGGTGCGCTGCCCGCTCCCGCCGATCTGGCGATCGTCGCAACCCCGCCCGAGGTCGTTCCGGAGGCGGTCGCCGCACTCGGGGCCGCCGGCACCCGTGCCGTGGTCGTCATCACGGCCGGCCTCGGCGCCGGCCCCGGATCGCTGCGCCAGCAGATGCTGGACGCCGCCCGGCCCCACACGCTGAGGGTGTTCGGACCCAACTGTGTCGGACTCATGGTCCCGCCGATCGGCCTGAATGGCAGCTTTGCCCATGCCAGCCCGCTCAAGGGAGACCTGGCGCTGGTCTCGCAATCCGGCGCCGTGATCACCACCGTCATCGACTGGGCGAACGACCGCGGTATCGGCTTCTCGGCGATGGTCTCGCTCGGCGACATGGCCGACGTCGATTTCGGCGACCTGCTCGACTGGTTCGCCGCCGATCTGCGGACGCGCGCGATCCTTCTCTATGTCGAAGGCATCACCAACCCGAAGAAGTTCCTGTCGGCAGCGCGCGCGGCGGCGCGATCGAAGCCCGTCGTCGTGGTGAAGTCGGGCCGGCACGAGGAGGCGGCGAAGGCGGCCGCCTCGCACACCGGCGCGCTGGCCGGCGCCGATGCGGTCTACGAGGCCGTGTTCCGACGGGCGGGCATGCTGCGGGTCGACGATCTCGACGAACTGTTCGACGCGGCCGAGACACTCAGCCAGATCAAGCCGTTCCGCGGACGGCGCCTGGCCGTCTTGACGAATGGCGGCGGCCTCGGGGTCATGGCGGTCGACCGGCTGGTCGATTTCGGCGGCACGCTGGCACCGCTGTCCCCTGATACGATCGGCCGGCTGAACGCGGTGCTGCCGCCGACGTGGTCGCACGGCAATCCGGTCGACATCATCGGCGATGCGCCGCCGCAGCGCTATCGCGGGGCGCTCGAGGTGCTGCTCGCCGATGCGAGCACCGATGCGGTGCTGGTGCTGAACTGCCCGACCGCGCTTGCCTCAAGCGCCGAAGCGGCACAGGCAGTGGCGGATGTCACACGCGAGCATCATGGCCGGCACTGGCCGCGCAAGCCGATCTTCGCCGCCTGGCTTGGCGGCCGCACGGCGGAAGCGGCAAGGCCGGTGTTCCAGGAGGTCGGCATCCCCACCTTCGCCTCGACCACGGCGGCCGTGCGCGGCATCCAGCATCTGGTCAAGTATTCCGATGCGCAGGAAGCGCTGCTGCGCACGCCGCCGAGCCTGCCGTCCGACTTCTCCCCGCGGCCCGAGCAGGCGCGCGCGGTGATCCGCGCCGCCGTGGCGGAGGGACGCGAATGGTTGCGCTCCCCCGAGATCGCCGCGGTGCTGTCGGCTTACGATATCCCGATCGCGACGGCCCAGTCCGCTGCCGATCCGGCCGCGGCCGCCGAGCTTGCAGCCCCGATCCTTGCCCGGCATGGCGCCTGCGCGGTGAAGATCTTCTCGCCCGACATCCTGCACAAGACCGATGTCGGCGGCGTCCGCCTCGACCTGACCACCGCCGCCGACGTGGAAAAGGCGGCAAGGGAAGTCATTGCCGCGGCCCGTGCGGCACGTCCGGACGCGCGCATCGACGGCGTCACCGTCGAACCGATGATCCGCCGCCCCGGCGCGCGCGAGCTGATCTGCGGACTCGCCGACGATCCGGTGTTCGGACCGGTGATGCTGTTCGGCCAGGGCGGGATTGCCGTTGAGGTGATTCGCGACAAGGCACTGGCACTGCCGCCGCTCGATCTGAGCCTCGCCCGCGACCTGATCTATCAGACACGCATCTCGCGGGTGCTCGAAGCGTTCCGCAACGAGCCGGCCGCAGACATCGACGCCGTGGCGCTGACGCTGGTCAAGATCTCGCAGCTGTCCGCCGACATCCCGGAGGTCTTCGAGCTCGATCTGAACCCGCTACTCGCCGACGCAGACGGTGTGATCGCGGTCGACGCCCGCATCCGCGTCGGTCCGGAGCCACGCGTGGGACGGCACGGCGTCAATCCGCGCTTCGCGATCCGTCCCTATCCGAAACAGCTCGAAGGCCGCATCACGACCCAGGATGGGCTGTCGGCGGTGGTCCGCCCGATCCGCCCGGAGGACGAACGGCTCTACAAGGCGTTCTTCGAGAAAGTCGACACCGGCGACCTGAGGCTGCGCTTCTTCACCCCCAAGCCCGACCTGTCGCACCGGTTCCTGGCACGCCTGACGCAGATCGACTACGCACGCTCGATGGCGTTCGTGGCGCTCGACCCGGACAGCGGCGACCTGCTCGGCGTCGTCCGGATCCACGCCGACGCCGATCACGAGACCGCCGAATACGCCATCCTGGTCCGCTCCGATCTGAAGGGCCGCGGTCTCGGCTGGGCGCTGATGAAGATGATCATCGACTATGCCCGGTCCGACGGGTTGAAGCGGATCCGCGGCGAGGTGCTGCGGCGCAACACGACGATGCTGGCGATGTGCCACGAGCTCGGCTTCGCCCAGATCCGCTCCGAGGACGACCCGGATATCGTCGAGGTCGAGCTGGATCTGGCCTAGACCCGCCGCGCAACCCGGTCGATCGGTCCTCTACCGCCCCCAGCAGGCGGCAGGCGGGATCACCCCGCCTCAGCCAGCGCCTTCTGCCGGATCGCGTCGATGGTCGCGGTCGGCGTGATCGCCTGCGGATCGACCTTGACATGAATCAGCGCCGGCTTGCCGGAGGTCACTGCCCGCTCGAAGGCCGGTGCAAACTCCTCGGTCGCCTCGACCGTCTCGCCATGACCGCCATAGGCGCGGGCAAGCATCGCGAAATCGGGATTGGTCAGATCGGTCGCGCTGACGCGGCCGGGATATTCCCGCTCCTGGTGCATGCGGATCGTGCCGTACATGCCGTTGTCGACGACGATGACGAGGATCGCCAGCCCGTACTGAACGGCGGTGGCGAACTCCTGTCCGTTCATCAGGAAGCAGCCGTCGCCGGCGAACGCGACGACCATGCGGTCGGGATTGAGCCGCTTGGCAGCCACGGCGGCTGGCGTGCCGTAGCCCATCGAGCCAGAGGTCGGGCCGAGCTGGGTGCCGAATCGCCGGAATCGGTAGAACCGGTGGATCCAGATCGAATAGTTCCCCGCGCCGTTGCAGATGATCGCGTCCTCCGGCAGCCGGTCGCGCAGCCACGACATGATCCTGCCGTAGTCGGCCCGGCCTGGCAGTGGTGGCGGGGTGTCGCTCCAGGCCCGGTAGGCGGCGTTGGCGGCCCGCGTCTGCGCCGCCCACGGACGCTCGGCCGGCGCCGTCAGCGCTGTCGCTGCGGCAGCGAACGAGGCCGGATCGGCATGGATGCCGAGCGCGGGCGCATAGACCCGGCCGATCTCCTCGGCGGAGGGATGGACATGCACCAGCTGCTGGCGCGGCGCGGGGATGTCGAGCAGCGTGTAGCTTGACGACGGCATCTCGCTCATGCGCCCGCCGACCAGCAGGAACAGATCGGCCTCGCGCAGGCGTCGGAACAGGGCCGGATTCGGCCCGATGCCGACGTCGCCGAGATAGTTCGGATGGGTGTTGTCGAACAGCGACTGACGGCGGAACTGGCAGCCGACCGGAAGGTCGAAGGCCTCCGCGAAGCGGCGGATGTCGGCGACCGCCTGCGCGCTCCAGCGACTGCCACCAAGGACCATGACCGGCCGGCTTGCTCCCGCCAGCATCTCGCCAAGGCGCCGCATGGCGGCCGGCGAAGGGCTTGTCGGCACGGGCTCGGCCCGCGGCGTTGCCGGTACCTCGGCCAGCTCCGTCAGCACATCCTCGGGCAGCGCCAGGACGACTGGGCCGGGGCGGCCGTTCATCGCCGTCATGAAGGCGCGGTGGACGAACTCCGGGATGCGGTGCGGATCGTCGATCTCGGCGGCCCACTTGGTCATGGTGCCGAACACCTGGGCGTAGGCGATCTCCTGGAACGCCTCGCGGTGGCGCATGCCGCGCTCGACCTGGCCGACGAACACGATCATCGGGGTGGAATCCTGCGAGGCAATGTGGATGCCGGCCGACGCGTTGGTGACGCCCGGCCCGCGGGTCACGAAGCAGATGCCGGGGCGCCCGGTCAGCTTGCCGTAGGCATCCGCCATCATCGCCGCGCCGCCTTCCTGGCGGCAGACCGTCACCGCGATCGGCGCATCGTGCAGGGCGTCGAGAACCGCCAGATAGCTTTCGCCGGGCACGCAGAATATGTGATCGACCCCCTGGGCCAGCAGCGCATCGACCAGAATGCGCCCGCCGGGCCGGGCCGCCATGTTTGAACCTGTCATTTGAGACTCCCTGTGCGCGGCGCCATCATAGTCGGCGTCCGCGATTAGGCCAGAGACGACGGGCCGGCGCAGGCAAAGCTTGCCGACCCGGTGCTTCCGCCTTAATTGCGCTGCCAGAAGGCCCCGACGCCGCCCAGGAGACGCCCATGCCCCCGTATCGCTCACGCACCACGACCCACGGCCGCAACATGGCCGGCGCCCGCGGCCTGTGGCGCGCCACCGGCATGAAGGACTCCGATTTCGGCAAGCCGATCATCGCGGTGGTGAACTCCTTCACCCAGTTCGTGCCGGGACACGTGCACCTCAAGGATCTCGGCCAGCTGGTCGCCCGCGAGATCGAGAAGGCTGGTGGCGTTGCCAAGGAATTCAACACGATCGCCGTCGACGACGGCATCGCCATGGGTCATGACGGGATGCTCTATTCGCTGCCCTCGCGCGAGATCATCGCCGACAGCGTGGAGTACATGGTCAACGCGCACTGCGCGGATGCGATGGTGTGCATCTCCAACTGCGACAAGATCACGCCCGGCATGCTGATGGCTGCCATGCGGCTCAACATTCCGGCCGTGTTCGTGTCCGGCGGCCCCATGGAGGCGGGCAAGGTCGTCTGGGAGGGGAAGGAGCGCGCGGTCGATCTCGTCGACGCCATGGTCGTCGCGGCCGACTCCCGCGTCTCCGACGCCGAGGTCGCGGTCGTCGAACGGTCTGCCTGCCCGACCTGCGGCTCGTGCTCGGGCATGTTCACCGCCAATTCGATGAACTGCCTCACCGAGGCGCTCGGCCTGGCGCTGCCGGGCAACGGCTCGACACTCGCAACCCACGCCGACCGCAAGCGGCTGTTCGTCGAGGCAGGGCACCTGATCGTCGATCTGGCGCGCCGCTACTACGAGCAGGACGACGCGCGCGTGCTGCCGCGCTCGATCGCGAACTTCAAGGCCTTCGAGAACGCGATGACGCTCGATATCGCCATGGGCGGCTCGACCAACACGGTGCTGCACCTGCTGGCAGCCTCCCACGAAGGCGAGATCGGCTTCACCATGGCCGACATCGACCGGCTGTCGCGCCGCGTGCCTGTCCTGTGCAAGGTGGCGCCGTCGGTCGCGAACGTCCACATGGAGGACGTGCACCGGGCCGGCGGCATCATGGGCATCCTCGGCGAGCTCGACCGGGCCGGGCTGATCGACACCAGCGTCGGCACCGTGCATTCCGAGACGCTCGGCGATGCGCTGGAGCGCTGGGACATCCGGCGCACCAGCAGTCCGTCGGTTCACGAATTCTACCGGGCGGCGCCCGGCGGCGTGCCGACCCAGGTCGCGTTCAGCCAGGACAGGCGCTACGAGACCGTCGACGACGACCGCCAGACCGGCGTGATCCGCGACGCCGCCCACGCCTTCTCGAAGGATGGCGGCCTGGCGGTCCTGTACGGCAACCTCGCCGAGGACGGCTGTATCGTGAAGACGGCCGGCGTCGACGAGTCGATCCTCAAGTTTGCCGGGCCGGCGCGCATCTTCGAGAGTCAGGACTCGGCCGTCGACGGCATCCTCAACGGCGGCGTCGCCGCCGGCGACGTGGTGGTGATCCGCTACGAGGGTCCGCGCGGCGGCCCGGGCATGCAGGAGATGCTCTATCCGACCAGCTATCTGAAGTCGAAGGGGCTCGGAAAGGCCTGTGCGCTGGTCACCGACGGGCGCTTCTCCGGAGGAACGTCCGGCCTGTCCATCGGCCATGTCTCTCCCGAAGCCGCGGAAGGGGGAACGATTGCCCTCGTCGAGGAGGGTGACCGCATCGAGATCGACATCCCGAACCGACGTATCGAGCTGATGGTGGCGCCGGACGTTCTCGCCGCGCGGCGCGCCGCCATGGAGGCGCGCGGCGAGGCGGCCTGGAAGCCGGCCGCGCCGCGCAAGCGCAGGATCACGACGGCGCTGAAGGCCTATGCCGCGCTGACGACCAGCGCCGCGCATGGCGCCGTCCGGAAGATCGACTGAGCGGCCGTCGCCGGCAGCCGGCGGCGCCAGCTGCCGCGCCGACAGGGAAGGCGGCGCGGATGCTGCCGCATCCGCGTCGCGTCCGTCTCGGGCGCAGCGGTCTCGGGCGCAGCGGTCTCGGACAAGGCGATCAGCAATAGGCCCTGGTCTGGGCGTTGGTGCAGGTGTCGCGCACCAGCGCGCCGATGTTGCCGGCCCCGAAGCTGCCGTACTGCGCCGCCGGGTATTCGCGGTTCTGGCCGAAGAACGAGGCACCCTGATTGTTGACGCCGGGCGTCGTGTAGCCATAGCTGGTGACGCCGACCACGATGTTGGACGCAGCTGACCTGCCGAGCGAGGCCTGGCCGGCCGCCACCCTGGGGCGCGTGCCGAAATTGACCAGCCACGGGCCGCCGGAGGAACCGCCGGTCTGGGCCGAGCCGATCGAGGTGTTGCGCAGATCACCGTCCTGCACGTACCAGCCCACCGCATCCGTGCGCTGCATCTGGTAGCCCTGGTCGAAGGCAGCGGGATAGCCGAGCTGGGTGATCTGCACCGTCCGGGCGTTGCCGAGGAACGGCGAAGCACGGTAGGAATAGCCGTTCCAGGCATAGCCGTACCAGCCGACCAGATCGCCGACGTAACGGCCCCGGCTGTCCGTCTCCAGCACGACGGTGGCGATGTCGTTGTTGCAGACGATGCCGACGGCCGCCGGATCGCAGGTGTCGGTGCCGTTGACGTAGGGCGTGGGGACGTACATCCGCCGCGCAACCCAGCCGCCATAAGGCTGCCTGGCGGTGTCGCCCGAGATGTTGGCCGGATACCAGAGCACCTCGTCGGCCCAGCCCTCGGCCCCCTGCCCATAGTTGAAGACGCAGTGCGCAGCGGTGATCAGCACGCTCTTCTTGATCAGCGAACCCGTGCAGACATACCAGTTCGACCCCCACCGCGCGTAGATCTTGCCGGTGGCGCGATAGGGGAAGCTGGTGACCGGGGTGCGCGAGGCCGTGGAGGACGGACCGAGCGTCGAGACAGCGACGCGCGCCGTCGTATAGGGCGCAGTCGAGGTGCCGAAGGCCTCGGCGCCGGAGTCCGCGACAAGGCGACCGCCCTCTTGCGAGGACGCGACCGCCCCGGGCTTTCCGGTGATCGCGGGCGCGACGCCGCGGCTGCTCCGGGCGCGAGCGACAGCCTTGTCATACAGCGACCCCGGAGCAAGCGGCATTCGGCTGATGCCGGGTCCGATCGGGCCGCTGAGACCGGCACGCGGGATCAGACCGTCGGCGGTCCGCAGCGGCGAGTGGCTGATGCCGGCCGAGACCTGTGCCGACGCAAGTGCGGGTATCAGAAGCATCGACGCGGCGAGGCCTAGAGCCAACGCCGCAGAGCGGGCAAATGGTGCCATTTCGAGTTCCTGCAGATGATGATGGTCGAGAACGCGGTCATATCGAGCCGTCCTTCGGGGAGCGATCTCTGACCCCGAATACATCCGCGGGAATGACGAATTGATTAAGCATGGCTTGCAAGGGCCGTGCGCGGCCCCCACGGAAACGGCGCGGCCCGCGGGCCGCGCCGTCCGGTCACTGGCCAGCGATCAGCAATAGGCCGGCTGCGCCGTGCACGTATCGAGCATCATCTTGCCGATGTTGCCGGCACCATACGAACCATAGGCGGCGTTCGGGAACTCCACGTTCTGGCCGAAGTAGGACGAGCCCTGCCGATTGAAGCCTACCGTCGTGGAGCCATAGCTGGTCACGCCGACGACGATGTTGGAGTTGGAATGGCTGCCGAGCGATGCCGCGCTGGTATCGACGACCGGGCGCGTGCCGAAGTTGACCAGCCACGGGCCTCCCGACGAACCGCCGGTCTGCGCCGAGCCGATCTGGGTGTTCTTGAGGTTGCCCGACGTATGGTACCAGCCGACAGCGTCGGTGCGGATCATCTGATACCCGCTGTCGAACGCCTTCGGATAGCCGAGCTGGGTAATCTGCACGGTCGTCTTGTTGCCGAGATACGACGAGGCCTTGTAGGAATAGCCGTTCCAGCCATAGCCGTACCAGCCGACAACCTCGCCGGGATACTTGCCGTCACGGGTATTCAGCACCACGGTCGCAATGTCGTTGTTGCAGACAACACCGGACTGGGTGCAGGTATCGTTGCCGTTGTAATATGTCGTCGGGACGCGCAGCTGGCGATGCGTGTAGACCCCGTAGTCGCCGCCCGAGGAGGAGCGGTTTGCCGGATACCAACGCACTTCCTGGGCCCAGCCGTTTGCCTTCTGGCCATAATTGAAGATGCAATGCGCGGCGGTGATGAGCACGCCCTTCTTCACCAGCGAGGCCGAGCAGATGTACCAGTTCGATCCCCAGCGGGCCCAGAGCTTGCCGGTCGCGCGGAACGGATAGCTGTTCACCGGCGTCTGCGACGCCTGGCTGGAGGTGCCGAGCACCTGCACGGCGACCCGCGCCGTCGTGTAGGGCGCGGTCGAGGAGCCCCATGCCTCCGGGGCAAGGACGGCCTTGCCGCCATCCTCGGAGGAGCCGACGGCGCCGGGCGTGCCGGTGGGCTTCGCCTCGGCGGCACCCTCGAACGCACTCGGGCTGGCGAGCGGCATCCGGCTGATGCCGGGGCCGACCGGGCCGCCCGCCGACGGCACGAGGCTCGTCCTGTTGATCGGCGAGGCGATGGTCCCGGCAGAGGACTGAGCCGTTACGGGGGCGACCGCCCACAACGACACCATCATGGCCGCTCCTGCAGAGAGGGCCACGGTTTTCGCAGACATTGTCATGAGAGTTCCCTTAGAGCTTTGGGAAAATTCGACTTCAGCAACTTGCAGCAGCCGGAAAACTCAAGTCTTCGTGGCTGACGCTGCGGAATCTTGCGCCGCTTCGCTGGCGGCAGCAACGCCGGTAAAGCGACATCGACGTCGCCTAATCAACATCTGCGACATCGGCGTGGCAGGGCCGGTCGGTCGGGCGATGGCAGAGGTCCCGACACCCGGGGCTGCGGCACGGACTGGTCCGCCAACGACGGAAAGGGGCGGCCCCGCAAGGGCCGCCCGGCAGCGTGACCCGGCTCGGTCCACTAGCAGAAGGCCTTGTTCCTGTTGCAGGTCTCCTGCATCAGGCGACCGATGTTGCCGGCCCCAAACGTGCCGTATCGCCTGTTCGGGAATTCGCGGTTCTGGCCGAAGAACGAGGCGCCCTGGCGGTTGAACCCCACCTGCACCGCACCGTAGCTGGTGACGCCGACGACGACGTTCGACCGGGAGGCGGACCCCAGCGAGGCCGCCGCGGAGACGTTCGGCCGGGTGCCGAAATTGGCGAGCCACGGGCCGCCCGACGACCCGCCGGTCTGCGCCGAGCCGATCTGCGTGTTGCGCAGGTCTCCATCCTCGACATACCAGCCGACGGCATCGGTGCGCTGCATCTGGTAGCCGCGATCGAACGCGGCGGGATAGCCGAGCTGGGTGATCTGCACCGTCGTCGTGTTGCCGAGGAACGCACTGGCCCGGTACGAGAAGCCGTTCCAGCCATAGGCATACCAGCCGAGGATATTGCCCGCGAACCGGCCGTTGCGCCGCTGCAGCACGATGGTGGCGATGTCGTTGTTGCAGACCACACCGGATTGGGTGCAGGTGTCGCTGCCATCGAAATAGGGATCTGGAACGTACATCCGCAGAGCCCTCCAGACCCCGTACGGGCCATTGCGGTTCTGCGTGATGTTTGCCGGGATCCAGATCACCTCATCCGCCCAGCCGGCGTCCCGGTTCCCGAACTCGTGGATGCAGTGCGCCGCAGTGACGAGCACGCCCTTCTTCACCAGAGAGGCCGTGCAGACATACCAGCTGGAGCCCCAGCGCGCGTAGATCTTGCCGGTCGCACGATAGGGATAGCTCGTGACGGGCGTACGGGCCTTGGTGTTCGACGGGCCGAGCTGGCCGACTGCAACGCGCGCCGTAGTATAGGGCGCGGTCGACAAGCCGAAGGCTTCCCGACCCGGGCTGCCGGCTTCGGCATCGCTCCCGGAGGACGCCGAGGCCCCCGGCGCTCCCGGCAGAACGGCTCCGCTTGCTGTACCGGCCGTGCGCTCCAGTTCTGCAGTGCCGGCAAGCGGCATGCGGCTGGCCGCCCGGCCCAACGGGCCGTTGAGGCCAGCTTCCGGCACCAGGCCGTCCGACAGCCGAATCGGCGACGCCGCGATGTCACGGGTCGACTGCGCCGCGCCGGGATCCGGCGCAAGGATCATGGCGGCGGCAATCCCTGCCAGAACCGGCGCCGTTTGCAAGAGATGAGGCATCTGGAAGTTCCTGCTGTTGAAAAAAGTCAGACAAATGAGGACCGGCGCGGCCAAACAGCCTCCGACCCGTCGTCAGAATGACATGGTATCCGATCGAATTATAGAAAAAGCGTCAGAATGCGTCGCTTTTGTCTCTGGTGCTGATGTGTAAGGGGGTGGGGAGGCTCAGGAAACGGGCATCGCGGCTGCGCGCAATGCCATTGCGCGATCAGTCGCCGGGACGGAACACGCCTTCGCCTCCGCGCCATGCGGACGCAAACCCGTGTCTCCCAATCACCGCAGCCCTGCTCTAGGATCTCGCCAACGCTGCAGACCACCTTTGCCGCGGGCGTGCGGGCCGGACGCGGCAACCAACACGGAGATGTCCGATGACGCTGAAGATCGGCGATATCGCCCCTGACTTCGAGGCCGAGACCACCGAGGGACCGATCCGCTTCCACGATTGGGTCGGAGGGTCCTGGTGCATCATGTTCTCGCATCCGAAGGACTTCACCCCGGTGTGCACCACGGAACTCGGCACGATGGCCGGCATGCGGGCCGAGTTCGACAAGCGCGGTGTCAAGATCATCGGCCTGTCAGTCGATCCGGTCGACGACCACCGGCGGTGGGCCGAGGACATCAAGGCGGTCACCGGGCACGCGGTGAACTACCCGATGATCGGCGATCCGGACCTCAAGGTCGCCAAGCTGTACGGGATGCTGCCGGCGAATGCCGGCGACAGTTCGCAGGGCCGCACGCCGGCCGACAACCAGACCGTGCGCAACGTGCTGGTCATCGGCCCCGACAAGGTGATCAAGGCGATGATCTCCTATCCGATGACCACCGGCCGCAACTTCGACGAGATTCTCCGCCTCGTCGATTCGCTGCAGCTCACGGCGAAGCACAAGGTGGCGACGCCCGCAAACTGGCAGCAGGGCGGCGACGTGATCATCGCCGGCTCGGTATCCAACGAGGAGGCGAGGCAGAAGTATCCCGAGGGCTGGAAGGAGCCGAAACCCTACATCCGCATCGTCCCGCAGCCGCAGGGCTGATCGCCGCCTGCGGATCGGTCGGACGGTCCTGCCGATCCCGAGCCGACCGCGCCTCCGGAAGACCGGGCGGCGCGGGCGATGGCATCTGTTGTCAGGCTGCCGCCAGCGCCTGGTCGAGATCGTCGATCAGGTCGCCGGGCGCCTCCAGGCCGACGGAGATGCGGATCAGGGTGTCGGGCACCGGGCTCTGCGGGCTTTCCACCGAGCGCCGGTGCTCGATCAGGCTCTCGACGCCGCCGAGCGAGGTGGCCGGCACGAAGACGCGCGTCGAAGCGGCAACACGCCGGGCCGATTCGACGTCCCCGTCGAGCAGGATCGACAGCATGCCGCCGAATCCGCCGGTCATCTGCCGGCGCGCAATGGCGTGGCCGGGATGGCGGGCGAGGCCCGGATAGAGCACCTCCACGACCCGAGGGTGTCTCTCCAGGTGCCGGGCGAGCGCCAGCGCCGTCTCCGACTGGCGGGCGAAGCGAACATGCAGCGTCCGCATGCCGCGAATCAGCAGCCAGGCCTCGAAGCCGCCGAGAACGCCACCGGTGGCGGTGCGGATCTTGTGGATCTGCGCCCATAATTCGTCGTCGCGGGCCGGGATCAGCGCCCCCGCGGTGAGGTCGGAGTGACCGTTCAGATACTTCGTCGCGGAATGGAACACGATGTCGGCGCCGAGCTCCAGTGGCCGCGTGGTCGGCGGCGGCGCGCAGGTGCTGTCGACGGCCAGCCGCGCCCCTGCCGAATGAGCTGCCTCCGCCGCCAGCGCGATATCGACGACATCCCAGGTCGGATTGGCCGGCGTCTCGATCCAGACCAGTGCCGTGCGGCCCGGCCGCAGCGCGGCGGAGAGCGCCTCGGGCCGGGTCTGGTCGAACAGGTCGAGCTCGATCCGGCCGCGCCAGGCCTGACGGATCAGCCAGTCCTGCGCGGCATAGTACATGGATTTCGGGGCCAGCACGTGCGCGCCCTCGGGCAGTGCCTCCAGCAGCGCGGCGAAGGCGGCCATGCCCGAGGCGAACAGGCGCGCGTCCGCTCCGCCGTCGAGCGCCGCGACGATCTCCTCGGCGCGCCGCACCGTGGGGCCGCTGTCTCGGGAGTAGAGATGGTCGCCGACCAGGCGATAGTCGGCGCCGCGCGCGAAGGTGGTCGAACTGTGCATCGGCGGCACCACGGCGCCCGTTTCGGCATCCACCGTGCCGAGAGCCTGGGCGGCGAGTGTCGCGGGATCAAGGCGGTTGCGGCGGGCTGTCATGGCGGTGCTCCGGATGCGATCGCCGCGCTATGCCCGTTTGCGGGCCGGCCGGCAAGCGCCGTCAGCCGGGATTCCGCGGCGGGCCTCGGCGGCGAGCCCGGGCTGCAACAGTCATGGCCGCGCCGTGCAGTCGACCGGTGCCATGCGGCCAATCTCTGAGGTCGCAGGGCTGGTCGGGGCATCCGGCGTGGGTCACGAGGATGGCAAGGGCAAGGCCAGCGCCGCGCGTACCGACGCGACCGTCGCAGCGAGATCGCCGCCCGCCGCGATCGGTGTCCAGTCGATGGGTCCGAGATCGTATCCGAGCTGCCGCTCGACCACGCTGCCGTCGGCATCCGAGGCATCCCCGCGGCGCGCCATGACCCGGTCGATCAGCGCGGCGGCCGGCGCCTCCAGCCAGAGGCCTGCAAACGGCACGCCGGCCCGCTCGGCGACCCGCGCTGCCGCCCGGCGCTCGCCGGGTCGGGCGTGCACGGCGTCGAGGATCGCGGCGTGACCGGCCGCGAGCGCGCGCCGGGCCAGGTCGTGCATTGCCTCGTAGACGGCCGCGCTCGCCTGAACCGTGTAATGTTCCGACGGCAGGCGGTCGGCCTCGCCGACCCCCGCCATCACCTTGCGCAGGACGTCGCTGCGGATGACGACAGCGCCCGGAAGCGGGCCGATGTCGGGCGCGATTGCCATCGCGACGGACGTCTTGCCGGTCCCCGACAGACCGCCGATGGCGAGGAGCCTGGGCGGCGGCGGGGCTATCGCTGCGCAGGCCAGGCGAAACATCGCCTGCGCCGCGTCGGCACCGGCTTCGCGCGCCCGGCCGTTCAGATGGCGCAGCCTGGCCGCCCCAACCTTCGCACGGATCGCGGCCCGCATCGAAACGAACAGCGGCAGGAGCGCGAGCCCGTCGATGTCGTCGACCGACATTCCGCGGACCACGAGCCAACGGTTGAGCAGACGGTTGGCGTGGCCTGCCTCGCCGCGGCCCCACAGATCCATTACCAGGAAGGCGAGGTCGTAGAGAACGTCGATCGTCGCGAGGTCCTCGTCGAACTCGAGCGCATCGAAGGGCACCGGATGCCCGTCGATGAGCGCGATGTTGGCGAGATGCAGATCGCCATGACAGCGACGAACATGGCCGGCAGCCGCGCGCCGCCGCATCAGCGGTGCAAGGCGCGCAAGTGCGGCCTCCGTGGCCGCGGCCAGCCGGTCCACCGCTTGGGCTGCAAACAGATCGGGCCGATCGCGCAGTTCGCCGATGTTCTCGGCTGCGATCCGGGACATCCGATCGGCGATCGCGACGACCCCGGCAACGGTTGCGTCCCTGTGCAGCGCGGCCACCCGCAGCGCCAGCGCGTCGACCATTGCGGCATCGATCCTGCCGGCTGCTGCAAGCCGGTCGAGCGTCGCCGTCTCGTCGAAGCGTCGCATGTGCACCGCCCATTCGACGACCGGTCCGCGCCCGCCGATGCGCAGGTGACCTTCCGGCGAACGGGTGATCGGCACGACACCGAGATAGAGGTCGGGTGCGAAGGCGCGGTTCAGCTCGACCTCGCGCGCGCAGGCGCGCCGGCGCCTCTCCAGCGTCGAGAAATCGAGGAACGGAAAGCGGACTGCCCGCTTGATCTTGTAGACGTCGTCGCCGGCGAGAAAGATCATCGCCGCATGGGTGTCGATGCGCTTGACGCGGTCTGCGCGCCCGCCATGGGTGAGGGGATCGGCGAGGAATGCCGCGACCTCGGCCTGGTCCGCTGTGTCCGTCTGCTCACTGCTCATGCTTCGATCCGATCTCCGCCAACCGGCGATGCTGGCTGGCCAAGCTGGCCGCGGGCCTTGCGCCAGGTCAACGCATACCCACCTTTTGTGGTGCATCAGTTGTCCGATGGTATGCTGCATCGGAGCACTGGCGGTGTCGCTCGCGCTCCCGGAGCATCTTCCGGGGCACCGGCGACGCGACGAAACCATCCGGAGGAAAAGACCAGGCATGTCTGCCGCAACGGCACATCTCAAGCGCATCCGCCTCAATCTGGCGCGCAGCCCGGAATTCCCGAACGGGAGCGCGTATCACGGCTACGAATTCGTCGCTCCGCTCGATGCGGAGGGCTTCATCGACGCCGAAGCGTGGCGGACCCAGCGCGAACGGTGCACGGTGCGCCGGTTCTGGGGCAGCGAGCAGGACGAGATCGGCAGGCTCGTGCACAAGCCGGGCGGCCGGGATCACGCACGCTGGGTGTTCGACTACGACGAGTCCACCGACGAGGACGACGAGGCCGGCTACCGCTTCGGCAGCCACGCCTTCCGGGTGGGCGAGTACGTGTCGATCCGCGGAGAGGATGGTGACATGCACACCTTTCAGGTGGTCACGGTCGACCCCGCCTGAGGTTTCACCGATGAGGCGCCATCAGGACTGAATCGTTCGTGAAATCCTTCGGAGCACCTGTTGCGATCCGATGGATCTGGAAGAATGGAGGTCAAGGATGCGTCTTCCCTCGCTCTGGAGCCGCGACAGGGACGATCCCTTCGCGGCGCTGCATCGTGAAGTCGAGCGTGTGTTCGAGGATTTCGGTCGCGGCTGGCCTTCAGCGCGCGCCCTGATCGGGACGGCTGGCGCCGGCGCGTCTCCCAATGTCGAGATCCACGAAACCGACACCGGCCTCGAGGTGAGCGCCGAATTGCCTGGCGTCGATGAGAAGGACGTCGAGGTCACGCTGTCCGAAAACGTCCTCACGATCAAGGGCGAGAAGCGGTCGGAACACGAGGAGAAGCAGAACGGTCGAGTGTTCTCCGAGCGCTCCTACGGCAGCTTCCAGCGCTCCTTCGCTCTGCCTTTCGAAGTCGATGCGTCGAAGGTCACGGCGACGTTCGACAAGGGCGTGCTGAAGGTGGCACTGCCGAAGTCGCCCGAGCAGGAGAAGAAGACCCGCAGGATCGAGGTCAAGTCCGGCTGATGCCGGGCAGCCGCCGCGCCGGCCGTGGCGCGGCGGCCGGCCTCACAGCTTCATCAGCTTGATGGCCGCCGGTCCCAGGATGACGATGAACAGGACCGGCAGGAAGAAGGTGATCATCGGCACGGTCAGCTTCGGTGGCAGTGCCGCAGCCTGCTTCTCGGCCTCGGCCATGCGCATGTCCCGGTTCTCCTGCGCCATGACGCGCAGCGCATGGCCGAGCGGCGTGCCATAGCGTTCGGCCTGGATCAGTGCCGCAACCACCGCCTTGACCCCCGGCAGCCCCGTGCGCTTGCCGAGATTCTCGTAGGCCAGCCGCCGCTCCTGCAGATAGGACAGTTCGGCGGTGGTCAGGCTCAGTTCCTCGGCCAGCGCGATCGACGTCGTGCCGACCTCCTGACTGACCTTGCGGAAGGCCTGCTCGATCGACATCCCGGATTCGACGCAGATCAGCAGCAGGTCGAGCGCGTCGGGAAAGGCTCGCTGGATCTCCTGCTGGCGTCGCTTGATCCGGTTGGAGACGTAGACGTTCGGCGCGTAGAATCCGGCATAGGCGGCGCCGAAGGCGATGAGGAATTTTATGGTCGCCGGCTGATCCTGATAGTTGCCGACGAAGAAGATGTAGATCAGCACGATCAGAAACAGCACCGGCGGCAGCACCACCCGGAAGAACAGGAACCCCACCAGCGCCGACTGACCGCGCAGGCCCGCCATCCGCAGGCGGTCACGGGTGTCTTCCGCCTCCAGAAGCTTGCGCAGGTTGAGCTGGTCGACGACGCGCTGCATGTAGGCCTTTGGCGACTTGCGCAGGCTGACGCGGGGCCCCTCCGCATTCAGTCTGGCACGCTCCCTGGCGCGCAGCTTGTCGCGCTCACGCGCGACATACTTCATCCGCGCGCCGAGACGGTCGTTGGCCAGCAGCGGCATGCCGACCGAGACGATCGCCGCGACCGCGGCAATCGCGGCGAACACCGCGACCAAGAGCCCCGGGTCGTAGAGCTGTTCGAGCCTGGCCATGAGATCGAGCATCGCGGCAGCCTCAGAAGTCGAAGTTGATCATCTTGCGCATCACCAGGATGCCGCACAGCATCCAGAAGGCCGAACCGGCGAGCATGATGTGCCCGACCGGCTCGGTCCATAGCAGCGAGATGTATTGGGGGCTGGTCAGGAACACGAGGATCATGACGATGATCGGCAGCGCGCCGATGATCGCGGCGGATGCCTTCGCCTCCTGGCTCATCGCCTGGATCTTGCCCTTCATCCGCTTGCGGTCGCGCAGAACCTTCGACAGGTTCGACAGTGCCTCGGCAAGGTTGCCTCCGGTCTTCTGCTGGATCGCGATGACGATCGCGAAAAAGTTGACCTCCGGCAGCGGCATCCGGTCGTACATGCGCTCGACGCAATCGGCGACCGGCAGCCCGAGAGCCTGGGTCTCGATCACCTGCCGGAATTCCGAACGGACCGGCTCCTGCGATTCGGCGGCGACGATCCGCAGGCAGTCGTTCAGCGGCAGCCCCGCCTTCACGCCGCGCACGACGATGTCGACGGCGGTCGGAAACTCGTTGAGAAACTTGTTCTGGCGGCGCTTCTTGAGGAAGCCCAGCATCCAGTGCGGCAGCCCGACGCCGCCGGCGATCATCAGGCCAAGGATGACGAGCGGCGGCAGGCGGGCGAGAAGCCCGGCAAGGCCCGCGGCGATGCCGGTCGCCACGCTGACCACGTAATAGGTACGCACCGACCAGCCGAGGCCGGCCTGGCCGATGCGGACGCGCAGGGGCGGGCGGGCGCGCTGCTTCTGCTTGGCCTCGAGGTCCTTGAGGGTTTCCTGGATCTGCTTGCGTCGCTTGCTGACCTCGACCTCGAAAGCCGACTTCTGGCTGGCCGGCGTCGCGATCCGCGAGGCGCGGACGGTGCGGATGCGCTTCTCGACCGCCGCCTCACCCGACAGTCGGGGATAGATGAAGACCCAGGCGAGGCCGCCGGCACAGATCATCGCCATCGCGATGACCGCAAGCACCTGGATGTCCGCGCCCAGCATCGCTCAGCCCGTGAACAGCGGCGCGGAGTCAAGATCGCGCACCTCGGCCTTGTCGAGGGCCTCGGCCAGCCGCTTCTCCTCGCCATAGTAGCGCGCCCGCTCCCAGAACGCGGGTCGGGCGACGCCAGTCGAGCGGTGGCGCCCGATGATGTTGCCCTTGGCGTCCTCGCCGAGGATCTCGTAGACGAACAGATCCTGGGTGGTGATGGTCTCGCCCTCGGTACCGATCACCTCGGTGATGTGGGTGATGCGGCGCGAGCCGTCGCGCAGGCGCGAGGCCTGGATGATGACGTCGACGGAGGACGTGATCATCTCGCGGATCGTGCGCGAGGGCAGGTTGAAGCCGCCCATGGTGATCATGCCCTCGATGCGGGACAGTGCCTCGCGCGGCGAGTTGGCGTGCAGTGTGCCCATCGAGCCGTCGTGGCCGGTGTTCATCGCCTGCAGCAGGTCGAAGGCTTCCGGGCCGCGCACCTCGCCGACGATGATCCGCTCCGGACGCATGCGCAGACAGTTGCGCACCAGTTCGCGCATCGTCACCTCGCCCTCCCCCTCCAGGTTCGGCGGACGGGTCTCGAGACGGACCACATGCGGCTGCTGGAGCTGCAGTTCCGCAGCGTCCTCGCAGGTGATGATGCGCTCGCCGTCGTCGATGTAGCGGGTCAGGCAGTTCAGCAGCGTGGTCTTGCCCGAACCGGTGCCGCCCGAGATGATGACGTTGCAGCGGCTGCGGCCGATCACCTCGAGGACGGTGGCGCCCTCCGGCGAGATGGTGCCCAACCGGACGAGCTGCTCGAGGGTGAGCTTGTCCTTCTTGAACTTGCGTATGGTCAGTGTCGGCCCGTCGATCGCCAGCGGTGGCACGATGACGTTGACGCGGCTGCCGTCGGGCAGGCGCGCGTCGCAGATCGGGCTTGCCTCGTCGACGCGACGGCCGACCTGGCTGACGATGCGCTGACAGACGTTCAGGAGCTGGGCATTGTCGCGGAAGCGGATGTTGGTCGGCTGGATCTTGCCGGCAACCTCGATGTAGACCGTGTCGGCGCCGTTGACCATGATGTCGGCGATGTCGTCGCGGGCCAAGAGCGGCTCGAGCGGACCATAGCCGAGCACGTCGTTGCAGATGTCGTCGAGCAGTTCCTCCTGCTCGGCGATCGACATGACGACGTTCTTCAGCGAGATGATCTCGTTGACGATGTCACGGATCTCGTCGCGGGCGGACTCGGTGTCCATCTTGGCGAGCTGCGCCAGATCGATCGCGTCGATCAGCGCGGAGAAGATCGCCGTCTTTGTGTCGTAATAGTTCTCGGAGCGGGTCGGACGCGGCGCAGGTGACCGCGTCGGGTCGATCCGCACCGACGGTTCCGGACGCGGCAGCGCGGCCGTCTGCACCGGGCGCGGCGCGTCGGCCTCGCTCAGAGCGCCCCCGGTCGCGGGGGGAGCGGCGACGGGATCGACCGGGGAGGCGGGTTCCGTCGGCGAACGCGGCGCGCGCGCCGGCGGCCGCGCATCTCCCGGACCCTGTGTGCCACGCCTTCCGAACATCTCCCGTGCTGCCTGCTCAAGCCTTCCTGCGACCGATCAGCCGCTCCAACAGCGGCCCGAGCGGCGAGCGGCGGTGGCGTTTCGCCTCCGCCTTGCCGGTGACCTGCTCGGCGAGGGCGCGGAACATCTCCACGGGCTTCGCGCCGGCCTGCATCTCGGCGATCATCTGGCCGTTGTTTGCGGCAGAGGTGAACAGCACCGGGTCGAACGGAATGACCGCCGCGGGCTGCACCTCCAGGGCAGCGCCGAACTCCCTTGCCGAAATCTCCGGCTTTTTCGGCACGCCGACCTGGTTGAGCACGACGATCGGTGGCGGATCGTTCGGCCGCGCCTGCTTCAGGACGTCGATCAGATTCTTGGCGTTGCGCAGGTTCGCCAGATCCGGCATGGCGGTGATGACCACCTCGTCGGCGGCGAGCAATGTTGCCTTGGTCCAGGCGCTCCACAGATGCGGGACGTCGAGGACGACCACCGGCACGGACTTGCGGATCAGGTCGATCACCGGTTCGAAGGATGAGCCGGGCAGATCATATTCGCGGTCGAGCGTCGCGGGTGCGGCGATCAGGCTCAGATGATCGGTGCATTTGGTGAACAGGCGCTCGAGATAGACCTCGTCGAGCCGGTCGCCGGCATAGACCGCTTCGGCGATGCCCTGCGGCGGATCCTGGTTGAAGTCGAGGCCGGCGGTGCCGAAGGCGAGATCGAGATCGGCGATGGCGACGTCGGACCCGATCTCCTGGGAGATCGACCAGGCGACGTTGTGGGCGACGGTGGACGAGCCGACGCCGCCCTTGGCGCCGACAAAGGCGATGATGCGACCGAGCGGGCCGGCATTGGCCGAGTGGAACAGCCGCGACAGGGTGTCAAGCGCCTCGAGTGCGGTGACGGGCGCTACCAGATATTCGCTGACACCGCGACTGATCAGCTCGCGATACAACCCGATATCGTTGGCATGGCCGATGACGACCACCCGGGTGCCGGGATCGCACACATCCGCGAGGCGATCCAGCTCGGACAGCAGGCTGCTTCCCCGCGCCATCGTCTCGACCACGATGACATTGGGGGTGGCGGCGTCGGTATAGAACTCGAGCGCGGCGGCAAGTCCGCCGGTCTGCACGGTCATGTGGGCACGCGCGGCACGCCGGTCGGCCGCAGCCTGGGACAGTGCGGCCTGGACGGCCGGCGTCTCGCAGAAGGCCTGGATCGAGACCCGCGGCAGCGGCGGCACGTAGGCCGCGGGCCGGACGGAGTCGCCCGCCTCTTCGAGGTGCGGCTCGATCCGTTCGGCGGCAGCATTCGCCATCACTGTCCCACCTCGCTGATCTGCCCGGCGTCGTCGGACTGATAGACCGTCGAGGGATCCTCGCCGCGGCGGTACTTGTCGAAGACCTCGTCGCGCCGCCGGGCATCGCGCGGCGTCATCGGCCGTGGCCCGGCGAGATCGCGCGGGTCCTCGACCATGGCGGCGAGGTTCTTCTGCGTCGCGCAACCGAAATTCTCGTAGGGAACGTTGCGCCAGTTCTCGGCGATGTTGGTCGGCCAGGCGCCACATTCGAGCTTGGCGACCAGACGGTCGTAGGAGAGCCTGACCGGGCCGAACGGCTGCGTGGTGTGATAGCCGGTCACCGAGACCGCCTCGACGGGCATGCCGAAATCATAGGCGATCGCCTTCACTTCCGCGACGACCGATGCCGCCTCGGCTTCGTTGGCGGTGCCGATGGGGGTGAGAACGTCGAGACCGCCGGTGCCGCGCTCGCGCCAGGACAGGACGAACTCCTCGACCATCGCCCGATCCGGACTGGAGAGACCGTAGCCGGTGGCGTTGAGGTCGAGCTTCGGGCGCTCGGGGATGATGCCGATCGGATAGCGCTGTTCCACCGATGTCGGCACCGACCCGGTGACGACACGGTCGGACTGGCAGGCGGCGAGCAAGGCCGTCAGCGCGGCAAGAACGGCGAGGCGGGACATCTTCGGGAAGCCTTCAGCCATGGTATGTTCGGTCACGACCGCCCCTACTCGACGATGAAGCCTATCGGCCCGCGGTAGTTGCCGGCCGGGTTGTTGCCGGCAAGCCCGTAGAGACGGTTGAGGCGGCCGAGGAAGATGGTGGCCGGGTCGGAGGCCGGCGCGAAGTTCTCGTCGGGCCGCGCAAGCTCGCTGCGCGCCGCCGGCTTGACCATGTACGGCGTCGCCAGCACCACCAGTTCGGTCTCGTCGTTCTGGAAATCGCGGCTGCGAAACAGGGTACCGAGGACCGGCACGTCCTTCAGGCCCGGAACGCCGTTGATGATCTGCTTGGTATCCTGGGAGATCAGGCCGGCCAGCACCAGCGAACCGCCGCTCGGAAGCTCGACCGTGGTGTCGGCACGACGCGTCTTGATGCCGGGGATACGGGTTCCGCTGAGAACCACCTCCGACTGGCGATCGACCTCCGATACCTCGGTCTTCACCTTGAGGCTGATCCGTCCGCCCGACATCACGACCGGCGTGAAGGCGAGCGCGACGCCATACGGCTTGAACTCGACCTGCAACTGGCAGAGGTTCGTCGCCGGATCGCAGGAGTTGCCGACCGGAACCGGAAATTCGCCGCCGGCCAGGAAATCCGCTGTCTCGCCGCTGATGGCCGACAATGTGGGTTCGGCGAGAACCCGCAGGACGCCCTGCTGCTCAAGGGCACGGACATTGGCGCCGATCGTCGTTGACCCGTCGGTCCACACGGCGCCCATGCCATCGGTGACGTTCGTCACGCCCGGCACGCCGCCGCCGAACAGTGCCGGCGGGATCGGCAGACCCAATCCGAACTGCGGATTGGAAATGACGTTGGTGATCAACCCGCCGGTATTCAGGCGCAGGTTCAGATCGATCCCGAACTGCTTGAGCGCCGAGCGCTTCACCTCGGCGACCGTCACCTTCAGGAACACCTGCTCGTTGCCCTCGACGGCGAGCATGTTGAGGACCTTCTCCTTGTCGCCGACGAATTTCGCGGCGATGTCGAAGGCCTTCACTGCATCCGCCGGCGTCTTGACGAAGCCGGCGAGCACGACGTTGTCATTCATCGACTCCACGCGCACCGCCGATCCCGGAATGAGCTGCCGGATCGACTGGGCAAGCGCGCCGAGATCTCGCTCGACCTGGACCTCGAGCACGGCGATCTGACGGCCTGCGACGTCGAAGAAGAAGACATTGGTCTGGCCGATCGCCATGCCAATCAGGTAGGCGCGGCGAGCGGTGCGCATGACCGCATCGGCGATCGTGGGGCTCGACACCAGCACGTCCTTGGCATCGCGCGGCAGATCGATCACCAGCGACTTGCCGAGACCAAGCCTGACCTGCCGCGAGGAGGACAGTTCCGCAGGGTTGATGGTCAGATGGGCGTCCTGTGCGGCCGCAGGTCTGACGACCGGCGCGGCGCACAGCGCCAGTATGCCGATGACGACGGCGGCAAGGAGGCGGCCAAGGGGCGAGGCGGCGGTGTTGATCATTGCCGGATGCCCGCTCAGTTGGTGTTGACCTGGCTGGGTACGCCGAACTTGACGACGCTCACCGAACCGCGGCGCCCGCGCAGCGAACCCGACGACACCGGATCGATCTCGGCGGTGCCGCCGTCGAGGATGCTGCGCAGCGCCAGCGAGATGTCGCCGACCTGGGTTGCAAGCGCCAGGATCTCCGACTCATCGGGCCCCAGTTCGAGCGTCGCGACGCTGCCGACCACGACCATGCGGCCATCCTGCTCCTCGACGGTCTGGTCGATCGCCAGAACCCGGACGTTCTCGAGCACCGTCTCGCCGACATAGATCTCGCGGGACGGATTGGCAGGATCGGTCTCGCGGCGGGTCAGAATGACGTCGACGCGGTCGTTCGGCAGGATGAACCCGCCGGCGCCGGATTGCGGCGAGATGCGGGTCGCGACGGCCCGCTTGCCGGCGGGCAGGATCGCCGCCATGTATCCGGCGGCTCCGGCCTTCACCAGCTTGGATTCGCGGATCGGCTCGCCCGAGAAGAACTGGGTGCGCGCGACGGCGCCCGACAGCTCCTGCACGGCATTCGCATCGCGGCTGCGGGTGATGAAGGCGCTGTTCAGCGCCTGGCTCGGCCAGGCCTCCCAGGTCAAATCGTCGGCGGAAATGACGGTACCGGGCATGATGTCGCGCGAGGCGACGAGCACCTGGTCGGTCGCGACCTCCTGACGAACGACAACCGGCGTCTCGTCCTCGGTGCCGATGTTCCGGGCCATGCGCCAGGCGACGACCCCTGCCACGATGGCAACGCCGAGTACTGCGATCCGGGCAGTCTTCATGTCACATCATCCGCATACGCATCCGGCCGGGCCGGCGACCGACCCGGACTATGCGCGGCGAATGGTCAACTTATGGTTAATGATCTGTATCATCTGTATCAATTGCGCCGCAACGGCGCCGGATGCGGCCATCACCCTGCAACAAGGGCCTGCATCCACGGCGTCGCCGGATAGATGATCAGCCCGGCGACGGCGAGCGCGATGCCATAGGGTATGCCGCTTCTGGCATCGTGCAGGCGCAGCAGCCATTGCGCACGTCCGAGCAGGGCCGGCAGCGGCACCGCCCGGGCCGCCAGGATCGCCAGCGTCAGGGCACCGCCGATCAGCGAGAAGTACAGCGCATAGGCCAGAAGGCCGCCCCAGCCGAGCCACAGCGCGGTCGCCGCGAAGAACTTCGCATCGCCGCCGCCGATCCAGCCCATGGCAAACAATCCGAACGCCACGGCCAGCATCGCGGCACCGGCGGCAAGGTGCAGTCCGATGTCGGCCAGCGGCAGGCCGGCAAAGGCGGCGGCCGGGGCAAACAGCAGCGCGAAGGCGATGGTCAGCCGGTTCGGGATCGTCATGGTGAAGGCATCCAGGCAGGCCGCCAGCACCATTGCCGCCGGAAACACCAGAAAGAGGATGGTCGCAAGCATGCCGTAACGTCTCGATCGTCTCGTGCGCATGTCGCCGGAAAGGCCGGCGATCTGATCGGAGCATATGCTCTGGCGCTTAAGCCCGGCTTAAGCGGCCGACCGGACTCCTCGCGGCTGTCCAGCTTCCTTCCGCCGGGCGCGCCGGCGCAGCAAACGCGAACGGCCGCCCGCGGGCCGGAACCCGGAGCGGCAGATCGCGTTCCCGGTCGCCGCCCCGGTCCTTGGAGCGGCAGGCCGGCATTACTGGGTGAGGCCGTCCTTGATCTCGGTGAAGGTGTTGACCAGCTCGTCGCCGACCTGACCCACCAGCATGATGATCGCAACGGAAATGCCGGCGGCGATCAGGCCATACTCGATGGCAGTGGCGCCCGACTCATCGCGGACGAAGGACTTGAACAGGCTCTTCATCGTGTCGCTCCATGATCCAATGGTCTTTTGACCCATCTTTGTTCCGGTATCGCCTCCCGGCGCAATTGCCTCCGGAACTGGGGCCACACTAGCGCCTGCCCGTTACGAACAGCTTAATCCAATCGCACACACTCCCAGTCAAATTGCAGTCTTCAAGGATTGGTAAACAGAATGATATATCGACTTTCGCATCCTGCATCGCCAGACAGAACCATATTGACTTCCGTTAAATCATGTTAACCAATGGCGCTCTGCAGGATTTCAGAGTCGTATTCTGGATTTTACTTTCGCATTGGTACATCTTCAGACCCTTCGCGTTTCGATCCGGAGCAATGGATCCGGATGTCATCATCTCGCATGCCATCTCCTGGCCATGGCCTCGCACGGCGCGGCCTCGGCATTATTGCTTCGCGCGGCCAACAGGGACGCCGGCACGTCGAGCCGGTAACGGTTCGCTTACCAATCGCGGCTACCGTTGTGCGGCGCCGCGAAGGGAAGCCCAATGAAGCGCTATGCCGCGATCACAGCCGCTGCGACGGTCCTCGTCCTCTCCGTCGCAGACGAGGCATCGGCCATCGAGGACAGCCTTTTCGTCGAGATGAACCGGGCCAAGGTCATCCGTCTCGATCAGCCAGCGGCGACCGTCATCCTGGGCAATCCGGCGATCGCCGACGCGCTGGTGCAGAACCGCACGATGCTGGTCATCACCGGCAAGAGCTATGGCAGCACCAACCTGATCGTGCTCGATCCGGCCGGCGAGACGGTGGAGGAACTGACCCTCAACGTCACGGCGGTCAATGATGGCTCGGTGACGATGCAGAAGGGCACGACACGGCTGTCGTTCAGCTGCACCCCGGTCTGCGAGCGCACACTCGCCGTCGGCGACTCCAAGGATCCCTTCTCGGAGCTCGACTCGCAGATCCAGAGCAGTCTCGGCCTTGCCCAGGGCCAGGCCGGCCTGCGCTAGGACCTGACGTCGCCGGTCGCCGGCAAGGGATCTCCGGCAGATAAACGGTTCCGCAAGCCTTTCCGGCTAATTCTCGTGCCAATTGTGCGGGCAGCCGGGAAAGCGCGGCATGGGCACGGAGCAATTGCACATCCGTAAGGGGCCGGACGGCGACGGCCGGCGCGGCCGGGGGCTCCGTCCGTTCGGTCGGAACGAGGAAGGGGTCACCGCGGTCGAGTTCGCGCTGGTCGCCGCCCCGTTCTTCGCACTCGTCTTCGCGATCCTCGAGACCGCACTGGTCTTCTTCGCGGGGCAGGTGATGGAGACGGCCGTCGCGGATGCCGCACGCCTGATCCGCACCGGGCAGGCCCAGGCCCAGAAGTTCGACGGGCCAGCCTTCAAGCGGGAGGTCTGCGCACGCATCCTCGGGCTGTTCAACTGCGAGAGCGGGCTGATGCTCGATGTCCGGACCTATCAGTCCTTCAACGACGTCGATTTTGCCAGGCCGGTGGACGACAATGGCAATCTCGTTCCGAACTTCGTCTATCAGCCCGGCGCCGGCGGCGACATCGTCGTGGTGCGCGCGTTCTACGAGTGGCCGACCATCGTCCCGACGCTCGGGCTGGATCTGGCGAACCTCGCCAACGGCAAGCGGCTCCTGTCGGCGGCGGTGACGTTCCGCAACGAACCGTTCTGAGGCAGCCGATGACGCAGGCTCCCGACCAGCCGCCGTATTGCCCGCCCGCCGGCCTCCTCCCGCATCGCTTCCTGGGCGACGAGCGGGCCGTTTCGGCGGTCGAGTTCGCGCTGATCCTGCCCGTGCTGATCGTCCTCTATCTGGGCGGGGTCGAACTGAGCCACACCATCTCGGTGGACCGGAAGGTCACGGCCGTGGCGAGTGCGGTCGGCGACCTGGTGGCGCAGGCGAAATCCATCGACAATGCCGAGATGAATCACATCTTCACCGCCGCAACGGCCATCATGGCGCCCTACCCGGTCGCGCCGCTGAAGATGGTCGTCTCGAGCGTCGAGGTGTCGTCGAAGGGCGACAAGATCCTCTGGAGCAACGGCTACCATACCGCCGGGCGCGCGGTCGGCTCGGCCGTCAGCCTGCCGGCGGCCGTGCGGATCGAGGGAACGACGCTGATCATGTCGGAAGCAGACTATACCTATACGCCCACCCTCGGGCAGATCTTCACCGAATCGATCACGCTGTCCGACACGTTCTACCTGCGGCCACGATCGGCCGACAAGGTCGAGCGGCAGTAGCGGCTGTCGTCCGACCCTGCTGCCACGGTTTCCGTCGCCCCGCTTGTCAGCGTAGGGTATGGTTGCCAGGCCGGATGGCCTGCCGAAGGAACCGCCGACGGGGAATGGACCGCTACTACGAGATACTGGCGCGATCCCTTGCGGCCGGTGGCAGGAGCGATCGCAACGCGAGGCAGGCCCTCTATGCATCGGCTCGCCAGAAGATCGATCGCCTGATCGAATCGGCGCAACCACCCATGCCACAGGCACGGGTCATTGCCGAGAAGTCGGCGCTCGAGCAGGCCATCGCCCGCCTCGAGTCGGAATTCGCTGACGCCGCTGACGTGCCACCGCCATCCGTGCCGGCGGCGTCCGCACGACCCCTGCCGTCACGACCTACCGAGACTGCTGCGCCGCAGCTTGGGCCAGGTCCGCCGGCGCGGCCCCGGCGGCCGAAAGCGCCGCAGCCGCCGCGCAGGGTGGCGCGACATGCGCGAGGACCGAAGCAGGCCCGTGCCGGTTGGCGATTGCCGTGGCGACGCCCCGGTCCTCGCGGCAAACGGCTCGTCGTCGGCGTTCTTGCGGTCGTCGTCGCCGGCGGGATCGCCGCAGCCGCCTACGCCATTTCAGTCGCCCGTGCGCCGGAGGTCCCGGCGATGGCGGCAGTCAACCGGGCGCTGCAGCGCGACGGCCGGGCGACGTTGTTCGTCGGCGCAGCCACCGAGCGCGTGACGCCGTCGCCGGAGGCCACCGTGACAGCCGCCAGCGAACTGTTCGGCCGGGGCGCAGTGCGGATCACCGCCCGCAACGACTCGGCTCGGCCACTTGCGAGGGCCAATGCCGCCCAGATCGAGCTGACACCCGGGATCCGCGACTCGCTTCTCGGCAAGACGCTGCGCGTGACGATCGTCGTCCGCAGCGCGAAGGGCGCGCCGAGCCCACAGATGGCGCTTGCTGTCACCGACGGCGGGCGCAAGACGACGGGAGTGCGCCGCCTCGCGCTCGACAGCGAATACCGGCCCTATGCGCTCGATCTCACCTTCGACGACCCTGAGGCCAAGCGCCGGCCGGTGATTGCCATCTGGGCCGACACCGAAGGCGCCGGTCGCGGCGTCGACATCCGCGAGGTCCGCCTGTCGATCGTACCCAATCCGCAACCGGCTGCGACGTCGCCCGAACCGATCACGCGCCCCGCTCCGGCAGGGGAGCCGCACGCCGAAGGCGCCGTTCAGGACGCGTCAGCGGATCAGCGCGAGTAGCTCGGATTCCGGAACCGTGGCGGCTCCGGCGGCATGCCGGGCCTCCTCGGCAAGCACCCGGCTCAGCCGGGCAGCATCGCGCCGGCCCAGCCACCACGGGCCGAGCGCGCGGGGCGATCGGACCAGCAGATAGAACGGGATGGCGGCTTCGAACAGGCGCCAGCGCCAGCCCAGTTGCCGACGCATGCCGGGCGTGACGTTCTTCATCCAGATCAGCCGGCGATTGCGAAACAGCCGGCGCTGGTAGTCCGGCGGCTTGTCGAGAAAGCCGGACGCCCCGCCCGCGGATGCCGAACCCACATGCCAGGCCTTCGCCGCCGGGCAGAACAGCGCCTTCCAGCCCCGGTGCTGCATCCGGAACCAGAGGTCGAGATCCTCGTAGCCGGTGCCGAAGCGCTCGTCATAACAGTAGCCGTGGATGCGGCGCATGTCCTCAAGCATCGCCCGCCGCAGCAGCGGCATCGAGCCGCTGACGCCGAAGGCGAAGGTCGGGCGATCCGCGGGAACCCAGCTCCCCCGCAGTTCCCGCGTCAGGAACAGCGCGCCCGCGCTCGGGCGGGGGCGGTCGGTCAGCACTCCGTCGACCCAGGCATATTCCGTGCCCCCGACCGCTCCGATTTGCGGATCGACGGCAGCGGCCAGACAGGTCGCCACATAGTCCGGCGCCAGCCTGACGTCATTGCCGAGGGGCATCACCCAATCGCCGGTGGCGACGGCGAAACCGGCGTTCATGCCGGCGGCAAAGCCGAGGTTCCGCTCCATGCGCACGAGACGGTCGGGAGGAGCCTCGGCAAGACAGGCCTCCAGCGACCCGTCCGTGGAGGCATTGTCGACCAGGATGGTCTCGATTCGGGGCCACGTCTGGCCATGCGCGGCGCGCCAGGCCTCGACGGCCCGGTTGCCGCCATTCCAGTTGAGGAGAACGATACTGACGCTGGCCGGGCCGGTCATGGAATGGGATACTCCGCAAGAACGGCCCGCGGAAACAGTCCGCGCGGCACTGCAACAGCCCTTTCCACGTCGGAATGCCTCCGCTATAAGGCGCGCCATTCATCGTGCACAGCAGCGGCACGTCAAGGTGTCCCCGACCGCACCGCCTCGTCTTTGCAAGGGCCGCCCTTTGCGGGGCACCTTGAGGCGGGAGCCGAGACGAAAAAGAGACTCATGAACCATCTCGACGAGCTCGAAGCGCAGAGCATCTACATCTTCCGCGAGGCGTTCAACCGCATCGACAACATCGCGATGCTGTGGAGTCTCGGCAAGGACTCCAACGTGATGATCTGGCTTGCGCGCAAGGCCTTCTTCGGGCACGTGCCGTTCCCCGTGATGCATGTCGACACCGGCAAGAAGTTCAAGGAGATGTACGAGTTCCGCGACCGCTATGCGGTCGAATGGAACCTGAACTTCCTGCGCGAGGAATGTCCGCCGCTCGAAGCGACGGACGAGACGCTGCCGCCGGCGGCGCGGTCAGCAGCGCGCAAGACGCTCGGGCTCAAGCAGGCGATCGAGAAGTACAAGTTCAATGCGCTGTTCGCCGGCATCCGTCGCGACGAGGAAGCGCTGAGGGCCAAGGAGCGGGTGTTCAGCCCGCGCGGCCAGACCGGCCAGTGGGACTTCCGCGACCAGCCCCCGGAATTCTGGGACCAGTACAAGACCGACTTCCCGCCGGGCACCCATATCCGGGTGCATCCGCTGCTGCACTGGACCGAGATCGACATCTGGAGATACACGCTGCGCGAGGGCATCCCGGTCATCCCGCTCTACTTCGCGAAGAACGGCAAGCGCTATCGCTCGCTCGGCGATCACGACATCACCTTTCCGGTGGACTCCACCGCCTCGACGATCGAGGAGATCATCGAGGAACTGACCAACACCAAGGTGCCGGAACGCGCGGGGCGCGCCATGGACCACGAGGCCGAGGATTCCTTCGAGCGCCTGCGCGCCGAAGGCTACATGTAAGGCCGGCCGCCCCTGTTCCCCGCTTCTGTCATGTCTGAAGGCTCCATCATGAACGTCGGACCCGTTCCCAAGAAGCCGGTCTTCGGCCGCGAGGCGACACGTCAGCTGCTGCGCATCGTCATCGTCGGCCATGTCGATCACGGCAAGTCGACCCTGGTCGGCCGGCTGTTCCATGACACCGGCTCGCTGCCCGAGGGCAAGCTCGAGGCGATCCGGCGGATGTGCGAACGTCGCGGCATGCCGTTCGAATGGGCGTTCCTGATGGACGCGATGCAGGCCGAGCGCGACCAGGGCATCACCATCGACACCTCGCAGATCTGGTTCAAGACGGAGAAGCGCGACTACACGATCATCGACGCTCCAGGTCACAAGGAATTCCTGAAGAACATGATCACCGGCGCCGCGCAGGCGGACGCCGCCGTGCTGGTGATCGACGCGACCGAGGGCGTGCGCGAGCAGTCGCGCCGGCACGGCTACCTGCTGCATCTGCTCGGGGTGCGCCAGATCGCGGTGGCGGTCAACAAGATGGACGCGGTCGCCTACAGCGAGGATGTCTTCGCCGAAATCGAGACCGAATACCGCGCCTATCTGAACTCGATCGGGGTGGTGCCGACCTTCGTGGTGCCGGTATCGGCGCGCGAGGGCGACAACATCGCGACGGTGTCGCCCCGGATGCCCTGGTACACCGGTCCGAGCATCGTCGAAGCGCTGGATTCCTTCGCCCTGCCAACGGCCCATCTCGACCGCCCGCTGCGGCTGCCGGTGCAGGACGTGTACAAGTTCGACGACCGGCGGATCATTGCCGGCCGCATCGAGTCGGGCCGCCTGCATGTCGGCGATGAACTGGTGTTCTCGCCGTCCAACAAGACCGCGCGGGTGAAGTCGATCGAGGTCTGGCCCGAACCCGCCGACAAGGATGCGCGTCCGCAGACCGTCGGCGCCGGCCAGTGCGTCGGCATCACGCTCGACGAACAACTGTTCATCGAGCGTGGCGATATTGCCTCGCACCTCACCAATGCGCCGATCGAGACCGAGGTGTTCCGCGCCAAGATCTTCTGGCTCGGTCGCGAGCCGCTCACCAAGGGCAAGAGCTACAAGATGAAGCTCGCCACCAGCGAGGCCCGGGTCAGCGTTCAGGAAATCGAACATGTGCTCGACACGACCGACCTGTCGTCAGCGGCGATGGACCGGGTCGAGCGCAACCAGGTCGGCGAGGTCGTGCTGCGCGCGCGCCGGCTGCTCGCCCTGGACGAGCACAACCGCAACAGCCGCACCGGCCGCTTCGTGCTCATCGACGGCTACGACATCGCCGGCGGCGGCATCATCTCGATGGAGGGCTATGCCGACCAGCGCCAGCTGGTGACGCAACGGGCAAGCAACATCACGCGCGTCGAGCACGGCGTACCGACCGAGCTGCGCGAACGCAAGAACGGCCACAAGGGCGGAGTGCTCTGGTTCACCGGCCTGTCGGGCGCAGGCAAGTCCACGCTGGCCACGCGGCTCGAGCGCGAACTGTTCGATCGCGGCTATCAGGCCTATGTGCTGGATGGCGACAACATCCGCTTCGGCCTCAACGCCAATCTGGGCTTCTCGCCGGAGGAGCGTGCCGAGAACATCCGTCGCGTCGGCGAGGTGGCGGCACTGTTCTCGCGGGCCGGGCTGGTGGCGATCACGGCATTCATCTCGCCGTACCGCTCCGACCGCGACCGTGCCCGCGCCGCCGCCAACGAGCGGTTCCACGAGATCTACATCAAGGCCGACGTCGAGACCTGCGAGCAGCGCGACCCGAAGGGTCTCTACCGGAAGGCGCGTGCCGGCGAGATCAAGGAGTTCACGGGGGTTTCCGCCCCCTACGAGGCGCCGGAAAACCCCGAACTCGTCATCGACACCACTGCGCTGTCCATCGACCAGGCGGTGGCCGAGCTGATCCAGTATGTGGAGAAGTCCTTCCGAAACTGACCGGATGCGGCCGGTGCGTCCGCGGACCGGCGCTCCCCTGGTCCCGGCGCCAGCCTGACCGGGGGCCCAGGCGTCGGGGCGCAGATGGTCTTCTCCTCCATCGAGTTCCTGTTCTTCTTCTTGCCGGCGGCGGTCGGCGTCTACTTTCTCGTCCCGATCGCCGGGCGCAATCTGGTCCTGCTTGCCGCCAGTCTGATCTTCTATCTGTGGGGATCGGGCGCGCTCGTCCTGATCCTGCTCGTCTCGATCCTCGTCAACTACGGCCTCGGGGCGCTGGTGGGACGTGCGACGGCTGCCGGCGACCGGAGGCTGGCCGGCCTATCGATTGCGGCGGCGGTGCTGGCGAACCTCGCCATCCTCGGCTACTTCAAGTACGCGAACTTCATCGTCCTGCAGATCAACGCCGTCGGCGACCAGATCGGCCTCGGCACCATCGCCTGGGACGGCGTGGTGCTGCCGATCGGGATTTCGTTCTACACGTTCCAGGCGATGTCCTACGTCTTCGATGTCGCCCGGGGCGCGGCGCGGCCGGCGCGCAGCCTGCTCGACTTCGCGCTCTACGTCTCGATGTTCCCGCAGCTGGTCGCTGGTCCGATCGTGCGCTATGCCGCGGTGGCGAAGGAACTGCGCCAGCGCAGCACGCGGCTCGACGACTTCGCCGAAGGCGCGCAGCGCTTCGCGCTGGGACTCATCAAGAAGGTGGTGATCGCCGATTCCCTCGCGCCCATGGCCGATGCCGCCTTCGCCTCTTCCGGAGCCGATCTGACCTTCGCCACCGCATGGATCGGACTCGTCGCCTACACGATCCAGATCTATTTCGACTTCTCCGGCTATTCCGACATGGCGATCGGGCTCGGCCGGGTCCTCGGCTTCCGGTTCCCCGAGAACTTCGATCGGCCCTATTCCGCGCATTCGATCACCGAGTTCTGGCGGCGCTGGCACATGAGCCTGTCGAGCTGGTTTCGCGACTACGTGTACGTGCCGCTCGGCGGCAACCGTCTGGGCACGACGCGGACCTATCTGAACCTCTGGCTGGTGTTCCTGATCACCGGCCTGTGGCACGGTGCGGCCTGGACCTTCGTGGCCTGGGGAGCCTGGCACGGCATGCTGCTGGCGATCGAGCGCGCGACCGGCTGGCGGGAGAAGCGCTTCACCAGCCTGCCGGCGGTGATCGGCGCGCGGGCGCTGACGCTGCTGCTGGTGATGATGGGCTGGGTCCTGTTCCGCGCCGAGAACCTGCCGGCCGCCTGGGCCTATTTCACCGCGCTGGCGAGTCCGGATCTGACCGGGATGTCGGACCCGATGGTGCGGGCAAGCGGCAACCGCGCGCTGCTGACGCTGGGACTGGCGTCGCTCGTCTTCCTGCTGCCGCGACGCTTCCGCATGCCGGATGCGTTGATGCGCGACGATGTTGCCGGCAAGACGGCGCGAACGCTGGTGCTGATCATCGGTTACCCCTATGCGCTGGTGCTGGTGGTAGCCGGCGCGTTCACCGCCTTCATCTACTTCCAGTTCTGAGGTCAGCGAGCCGATGCGCCGTCACGAGAAGATCCTCGCCGCCGCGATCGTCGCCCTGCCGCTGGCACTCGGCTTGCTCGGCGCGCCGCTGACCCGCGCCGACACGGCCGACCTCAACCGGCTCCCGACCAGGTTCCCGGAGATCCGGCTGTCGGCGATGCTGGATGCCGAAACCTACGCGGACATCGGCGCCTGGCTGCGCGATCGCATGCCGCTCAGGGCGAAGATCCGAACGCTGGAGGCGAAGTTCAATCGCGGCGTGTTCCGGGATGTGGACGATCCGGCCATCCTGCAGGGCAAGAACGGCTGGCTCTACTTCGATCCGGCAATCTCGCTGGGCCTGCGGCACGACTTCGATCCGGCCGACGTGCGGGCCGGGATCCTGCGGCTGAAGCAGGAGGTCGAGGCCGCCGGCAAGACCTTCCTGTTCGCGATTGCGCCGCACAAGGAGACGATCTATCCGCAGAACCTGATGGATCGCGACCGGCGCCGGCAGGAGATCGTGCGCGAGCGGCTCGAATCGTTCCGGGAGCTGATGCGGCGCGAGCCGGTGGACGGGTTCATCGATGCCTGGGACGAGTTGGAGGCTGCCGCGGCGGCCTCGCCGACGCCGCTCTACTATCCCCGCGATACCCACTGGTCGCCGGTCGGCGCCATCGAGATGAGCCGGCTGGTGGTGAAGGCGCTGGCGCCGGACATGCCGTTCAACCTCAACCCGAAGCTCGGCCGGCCCCGACCCTACACGCCCGATCTCGTCCAGTATTCCGGTCTGAACGAGACCGAGATGTTTCCCGCCATCGAGTTCTTCCGTCCCGGCGTGACGTGGAAACGGGCGGGCGACGAGATGGGCAGCCGAACCCGTACCGTCCGGTTCCTTTCGCGCTCCACGCGCAAGGCGTCGCCGCTGCTGGCGCAGAAGCTCGTCGTCATCACCGACTCCTACGGCATGGCGATGCCGCATTCGCTGCGTCCGTTCTTCCGGGAATCAACCTTCATCATGGTCGGCTCGGGTTACACGGAACTCGCGCGCAGGGCGCTCGCTGCCGCCGACGTGGTGCTGTTCATCCGCGTCGAGCGGTTCATGTACGATATCTCCTACGACCGCCCGTTCTCGACCGACAGCGTCGAGGTGCTCGACCTGCTCGGCACGCTGAGACGGAAGCCACCCGCCGTTTGACCGGCGATCGCGCACCGGATAGTGGAGCACTGCGCGGGGCCGGGGTGGCGGCGCCGCGGCGGTTTGCCATCCACGCCACGCCGCGGGGCGCGACCGACCGACACACGCAGACAGGCAGGACGGACAATGAAGGGCATCATTCTGGCGGGGGGCAGCGGCACCCGGCTGCACCCTCTGACCTATTCGCTGAGCAAGCAGCTGCTTCCCGTCTACGACAAGCCGATGATCTACTATCCGCTGTCGGTCCTGATGCTCGCCGGGATCCGCGACATCCTGGTGATCTCGACGCCGGAGCACCTGCCGCTGTTCGAGGCGCTGCTGTCGACGGGCGAGCAATGGGGCATCAACCTCAGCTACGCCGTCCAACCGAAGCCGGAAGGTCTGGCGCAGGCCTTCATAATCGGAGCGGACTTCATCGGCGCGGATTCGTGCGCGCTCATCCTCGGCGACAACATCTTCTACGGCCACGGCCTGCAGGAGCAGCTCGAACTGGCGGTCGCCCGCCAGCAGGGGGCGACTGTCTTTGCCTACCAGGTTGTCGATCCGGAACGCTACGGCGTGGTCGAGTTCGACCGCGACGGGCGCGCCATCTCGATCGAGGAGAAACCGCAGCAGCCGCGCTCCGACTGGGCGGTGACCGGCCTGTACTTCTACGACAACGACGTCGTCGCCATCGCCCGCGACGTAAAGCCGTCGGCGCGCGGCGAACTGGAGATCACCACGGTCAACCAGACCTATCTCGAGCGCGGCCGGCTGAGCGTCGAACGCCTCGGACGTGGCTATGCCTGGCTCGATACAGGCACGCACGACTCACTGCTCGAGGCCGCCTCGTTCATCCAGACCATCGAGCGGCGTCAGGGTCTGAAGATCGCCTGTCCGGAGGAAATCGCCTTCCTCAAGGGCTTCATCGACCGCGCGGCACTGACGGCCGCCGGCGAAAAGCTCGCCAAGACCGAGTACGGCCAGTATCTGCTGCGCCTTGCGGCGCGCAGCGCCCCGTAACCGCTGGCGCGATGCCGGCGACGCAGTCGCGCGGCAGATCAGATCTCGCCCAGCAGGTCGGCGACCACACCTTCCAGGGTCGCCTGCCAGTCCGGCCGGCCGATCCCCCAGACCTGCTCGATGCGGCTGCAGTCCAGCGCCGAGTTCGCTGGACGCGGGGCCGGCGTCGGATAGGCCGACGAGGGGATCGGCGACAGCCGCGGCGCGGCATAGCCGTGTCGGGCCGCCACCGCGAAGATCGCCCTGGCGAAGCCGAACCAGGTCACCGTCGGCGCGCCGGCATAGTGAAAGGTGCCGAAGCCGTCGGCGCGCCCGTCCAGCAATTCGGTGGCTATCCGTGCACAGGCCGAGGCGATGGCGTTGGCTGGCGTCGGCCCGCCGCGCTGGTCGTCGACGATGGCGAGCGCGTCGCGCTCGCGTCCGAGGCGCAGCATGGTGCGGACGAAGTTGTGCCCGTGGCCCGCAAAGACCCAGGCCGTCCTGAGGATCACGTGCTGGGGGCAAGCGGCGCGGATCAGCGCCTCGCCCTCCGCCTTGGTGCGGCCGTAGACGCCGAGCGGGGCGACCGGATCGTCCTCGTGCCAGGGATCCTGCCGGCGGCCGTCGAAGACGTAGTCGGTGGACAGATGGATCAGCGCGATGCCCGCGCCTGCGCAGATCTCCGCCAGCCGGCCTGGCCCCAGCGCATTGAGGGCACGGGCAGCCTCGCCGTCGCGCTCAGCCCGGTCCACCGCCGTGTAGGCTGCGGCGTTGATGACCAGCGCCGGCGCGGCACGCTCCAGAACCGGACTGATCGAACCGGGCGCTGCGAGATCGAACCCGTCGGCGCGGCCGAGCGCCATCACGGGGCGTCCGGCGATCTCCCGCAGCCGGACGAGCTCGGTCGCGACCTGGCCGGATCGGCCGACGACGAGGATGGGAGCGGCGGCCATCGACCCGCACCGCCGCTCAGCCGGCCTTCAGGCCGAGGCGCTCGCCGGCGTAGCGTCCCTCACGGATAGGCCGCCACCAGCGCTCGTTGTCGAGATACCAGTCGACGGTCGCCGCCAGTCCGCTCTCGAAGGTCTGCGTGGGCGCCCAGCCGAGTTCTCGCGCGATCTTGGACGCGTCGATGGCGTAGCGCAGATCATGACCGGGACGATCGGCGACGAAGGTGATCAGATCGCGGCGCGAACCGCCGCCGCGGCGCGGCCGGCGTGCGTCGACCAGATCGCACACCGCCTCGACCACCTCGAGGTTGGTACGCTCCGCATTGCCGCCAATATTGTAGGATTCGCCCAGCCGCCCCCGTGTCAGCACCAGTTCGAGGGCGCGGGCATGGTCCTCGACGAACAGCCAGTCGCGCACGTTGGCGCCGTTGCCGTAGACCGGCAGCGGCTTGTCGTGCAGCGCATTGAGGATCATCAGCGGCACCAGCTTCTCGGGGAAGTGATAGGGGCCGTAGTTGTTGGAGCAGTTCGACAGGACGACCGGCAGGCCATAGGTGTGCCACCAGGCGATGACGAGGTGATCAGAGGCGGCCTTGGAGGCCGAATAGGGCGAGGACGGCGCATAGGGTGTCTGCTCGGTGAATCGGCCGGAGTCGAGCGGTAGCGAGCCGTACACCTCGTCGGTCGAGACATGATGGAACCGGAACGCCGCCCTGCGGTCGGCCGGAAGGCCGCTCCAGTACTCGCGGGCCGCCTCCAGGAGCTGGTAGGTGCCGACGATATTGGTCTCGATGAAGGCGGCAGGACCATCGATCGAGCGGTCGACATGGCTTTCGGCGGCCAGATGCATGACCGCGTCGATATCGGCCTCGCGCATCAGCGCCAGCATTGCCTCGCGATTGCAGATGTCGAGCCGGACGAAGCGATAGCGCGGATCGTCCGCCACCGGCTCGAGCGAGGACAGGTTGGCCGCGTAGGTCAGCTTGTCGACATTGACGACCGAGTGGCCGGTGTTGCGGATCAGATGGCGGCAGACCGCTGAACCGATGAACCCCGCCCCGCCGGTGACCAGTATCCGCATCGCTCACGCCTCATGATAGCCGAAATAGTCCGGCAGGTCGGACAGGACGGGATGGCGGCGATCCTTGTCGGACAGCACCGCCTCGGCCGGCGCCACTGGCCAGGCAATCCCGAGCGCCGGATCGTCAAAGGCGAGCCCGAGATCGTGATCCGGCGCGTAGTAGTCGGTCACCTTGTATTGGACCTCGGTATCCGGCTCAAGCGTACAGAAGCCGTGCGCGAAGCCCGGCGGGATCCACAGCTGGCGCCAGTTCTGCGCAGACAGTTCCACCGCCACGTGGCGGCCGAAGGTCGGCGAGCCGCGCCGGATGTCCACCGCCACGTCGAGAACAGCGCCGCGGGTCACACGCACGAGCTTCCCCTGGGCATGGGGCGGAATCTGGAAATGCAGGCCGCGAATGACGCCGCGCTGCGCGGACATCGAATGATTGTCCTGCACGAAGTCGTGTCCGATGCCGGTCGCCTCGGCGAAGCCGCGACGGCTCCAGGTCTCGGAGAAGAAGCCACGGTGGTCGCCGAAGCGCTTCGGCTCGAGGATCAGGATCTCGGGAATGGCCGTCCGCTCGATTGTCAGCACCGGTCGATCGCCTCGTTCAGGAGAAGGATTCGTCTACCAGATCGGGCGCCGGCCCGGTCTCTTCCTCATAGGCGGCGAGCACCTCCTTCGGCGAGCCTTCCATGCGTGTCACCCCCTTGTCGATCCAGATGACCCTGTCGCACAGCTTCCGGTGGGTGGCAGGGTTGTGCGAGACCAGTACAACGGTCCGGTGTTTCGATGTGATGAGATCGCGGATCGTCGTTGCGGCCTTCTGACGGAAGGAGCGGTCACCGGCCGACAGGACCTCGTCCATCAGCAGGACGTCGGGAACGAGATGCACGGTGGCCGAGAAGCCGAGCCGCGAGCGCATGCCGGCCGAATAGGTGAAGATCGGCTCATCGATCTTGTCGCCGAGCTCGGAGAACTCGATGATGTCGGGCATCCGGGCGCGGATCTCCGCTGCCGGAAAGCCGCGCAGCATGCCGTTCAGCATGATGTTCTCGCGGCCGGTGAGATAGCGCTGGAACCCGGACTGCGGGGAGAGGATCGCCGCATCGAGGTCACCGCGACGCACCGTGCCGCGATCGGCGTCGATCACTCCGGCGAGAACCATCAGCAGGGTCGACTTGCCGACGCCGTTGCGTCCGATGATCCCCAGCGTCTCGCCGCGATAGACCTCGAGCGTGACGTCCTTGAGCGCCCAGACACCGGCGCGCGAGAACGGCCCGGCCTTCTTGGAGCGATAGCGCACGCCGACATTTTCGAGCCGGATCACCACCTCCGTGCGGTCCGCTGCCGCTGGCACCTGGTCGAGCCGCGCGATGTCGCTCACGGTCATGGCAGCACCTTCACATAGGTTCCGCGGAACCGGCGCAACAGCAGGGCCCCGACCGACACCACGAGGCCCGACAGCAGGATGATCAGCGCCAGACGGCCGAGATCAGGAACCTGATCGTGCAGGATGATCTTGCGTGCCGCGTCGAGCAGGAATGCGACGGGATTGAGGAAGAACAGCTCCTGCACCTCCGGCGCGAGCCGATCCACCGAATAGAAGATGCCGGACATGAACATCAGCGCCCGCAGGCCGAACTCGATCACCTTCTCCAGATCCGGGACGAAGGGCATGAACACGGCCAGCACGAAACCGAGCGCACTGCCCAGCGACAGCATGGCGACGAGCACCAGCGGCAGCGCGGCATAGGACGTGCCAGGATGGTAGCCGTAGATCCAGGCGCCGACCAGGAAGGCACTGAACGGGACGAGGAAGCGTACGGTGTTGGTCAGAACGGCGATCGTGGGAAACAGCGTGATCGGCAGACGCAGCGTGCGCATCAGCGAGGCGGCACCGGCAATCGAATTCGCCGACGACTGGACGCAGACGCCGAACCACCGGTACATCAGTACCCCGATCGACAGAAAGGCGATGAACTCCGGCGCCCGGGTGCGCATCAGGATGTCGAAGACGACGTAATAGACCGCCACGAAGATGATCGGGTCGATGAACCACCATGCGATCCCGAGAAACGTCCGCTGACGCTCGGTCCTCAGATCGGCATAGATGCGATAGGCGACGAGGCGCCAGTAATGGCCGGGCGTCATGGCGCGGCCCGAAAGGCGTCAGCGGTTGCCTGTATCGGCGATGTGCCCCCTGCGAGGGGTCGCAAAGCGGCGGCGGACGGGCGAACGGCAAGAGGAGATTTCATAGCGCGCTGCAGCGATGTTCTCTTCCTGCGGGGATGATCGTCGCGGGGATATCGGATAGGTCCGCCGGTGGCAAGAGCGCGGGACGGCTTGATCTGCCGTGTCGTCCATGCGACAGCCGACCGACGACCGGCATCGCAGGTAGCCGCCATGAGCCATACGCCGCATGAGCTGCACGAGGAATTTCCCAAGACCGCCGACCGCATTCTTGCAGTCAAGACATCGGCCCGGCACTTCACCCGCCGAGCGGATGCGTATCACCACCTGAACCGCGACATCCATCGTGCCGAAAGCGATATCGAGCCGAGCGGCGACGCGCATCTCGAGGAGATGAAGAAGCAGCGGCTCACGCTCACGGACGACATCTTCGCGCGTCTCGACGCCTGAGCGGGAGCAACGCAATGGCCGGCGCCTGGACGGACTATCCGCGCGACATGATCGGCTATGGACGGACGCCGCCGCACGCCGACTGGCCGGCCGGCGCCCGGCTCGCGGTGCAGTTCGTGATCAACTACGAGGAAGGCGGCGAGAACTCGATCCTGCACGGCGATGCCGCCTCGGAGGCCTTCCTGTCGGAGATCGTCGGGGCAGTGCCGTGGCCAGGCCAGCGGCACATGAACATGGAATCGATCTACGAATACGGCTCGCGGGCCGGCTTCTGGCGGCTGTGGCGCATGTTCACCGCGCTCGGCCTGCCGGTGACGGTCTATGGCGTCGCCATGGCGCTTGCCCGCAATCCGGAGGCCGTCGCCGCCATGCGCGAGGCGGATTGGGAGATCGCCAGCCACGGCTACCGCTGGATCGACTACCGGGATGTCCCAGAGGACGAGGAGCGCCGGCATCTGGCGGAGGCGATCCGCCTCCACATCGAGACCACCGGCTCACGACCGCTCGGCTGGTATCTCGGCCGCTGTTCGTCGAACACGCGGCGGCTGGTGATGGAGGAGGGCGGCTTCCTCTACGACTCGGATTCCTATGCCGACGACCTGCCGTACTGGGTCGCCGGGCCGCACGGACCGCATCTGGTCATCCCCTACACGCTCGATGCCAATGACATGCGTTTCGCCACCGCGCAGGGATTCAATTCGGGCGACCAGTTCTTCGCCTATCTGAAGGACAGCTTCGACGTGCTGTACGCGGAGGGCGCGGACCGGCCGCGGATGATGTCGATCGGCCTGCATTGCCGGCTGGCCGGGCGGCCGGGCCGGGCGGCCGCGCTGGCGCGGTTCCTCGACCATGTGCTGCGCCACGAGGATGCCTGGGTCTGCCGACGCATCGACATCGCCCGCCACTGGCACGCGCGACACTTCCCGAAGGCGTGAACCGGGGCCGGTGCATCGGCCTTGCAGCGCGCCGGGCGATCTGTCGAGCAGCCCGGCTGTCGGGCGACCCGGGCGTCGGGGCCCGGCAGCCCGACCGTCCAGCCGTGAGCAGACCCGCCATGCCCCCGGACAATCTGCCAGGACGCCACAGCTAGCGGGGCCGATCCGGCGGCAGCACCACATCCTCGACCATGCCCTCCAGCCAGGAGCGGTTCGACTGGCCGGTACGGCGGGCGACGGCACCCTGGGCGACGGGACTGCCCTCGAGCCTGGGATAATCGGGAATCTCACGCTCGAGGGCGGACTGCCAGCCTTCCCAGCTGCGCAGCTCGGTCAGGTCGATCCTGTCGATCCGCATCGGCTCGACGAGTACCGAGAAGAACAGCATGCCGGAGCCGAGATAGACGAGCGCCACCGACTTCTCGCCGAGCTCGCCCAGCCCCCGCCGCGTCCAGAACAGATAGCCGGCGATCAGGTTGAGCACGAACAGGTAGGCCAGCATCGGCGCGCCGCCGACGCTCGCCTGCAAGACGGTCGGAACGACGACCAGCAGCGTGAACAGCCAGATCGCAACGCCCATCTGTATCCCGGTCATGTGTGCGGCGAAAGGATCTGGGCGATGGTAGCGTCGGCTGCCCACCCCGGATAGGGGCCGGTTCACCCCTTGGTTACCATGAGCGGCGGAAGACGGCCGCACCGGCCCCGCCAGCTGGCCTCGGTTCAGTTCGCCTGGCCGGCCATCTTCTGCGCCTCGAGGATCATCGCCGTGCCGAGCTGGGCGATTGCCTCCCGGTGCAGGGTCAGCGTCACGGTGCCATCAGGTGTCATGATCGCCAGGATGCCGACCGATGTCTCCACGGGATGCTGGCGGATCTGGTAGCGCAGCGCCGGCAACAGCACTTCGGCTCGGACATAGCCCTTGCGGGGCTTGGGGGCGGTTTCGTCCATCGCGACGGCTCTCCTCGGCATGCGCAACGTTTCAACCTGCCCGTTTCCCACCAAACGCGCCGCCGTTCAACCAGCAAGCTTCAGTGCGATCCGGGATCGGGAGATCCTTCATGGAATGTCCCTGCGCCGCGACGTCGGCGCTGCGATCCGCTCGGGCCGGATCGCGCCGCGTCCGACCCTGCGGCAACCGCAGGCGCCCGACCGGCACAGGTCGCATTTCGCCAGCAGGATCAGGCCCGCTCACGCCTTGCCCGCCAGCGCCTTCGCCAGCAGGAAGCCCGACCCGGCGCCGGTACCGCCGCCCGGCCAGGTCGCGGCGCCGATCATGTAGAGCCGGTCGACCGGCGTCCGGTAGCGCGACCAGCCCGGTGCCGGGCGGAACAGGAAGTGCTGGTCGAGATGGTGGCTGCCCGACAGACTGTCGCCGCCAACGAGGTTCGGATTGTCGCGCTCGAGGTCGAGCGGCGACAGCACCGTGCGCGCGAGGACCTTCGCCGACGTTCCCGGCGCATAACGGTCGATGATGGCGACGACCCGGTCGGCATAGGCATCCTTCGCCGCGTCCCAGTCGTGCGCGGCGATCGCGCCGGCGGCATCGCCGCGGATCGCGGACGGCAGCACCCGCACCTGGACCCAGAGAATGTGCTTGCCGGCGGGCGCCCGGCTCGCGTCGATCGCGGTGGGCTGGCCGACGACCAGCAGCGGCTCGGCAGGCAACAGCCCCGCCATGGCCTGCTGGTATGTCGCCGCCATCATGTCGAGCGACGGCGCGAGATGGACATAGGCGAACCGCCTCAGCTCGGCGCCCGCCGTCCAGTCGGGGAGATCCGACATGGCGAGATGGATCATCATCGTCGCCGGTCCCGGCCGCAGCGCGGCAATCTTCCGCGCGGCCGGAGCGGCAGCACAGGGGCCCGACAGCAGACGGTCGAACAGGATGCGGGGATGCGTATTGGCAATCACGGCGCGAGCGGCCGACAGCCGCCGGCCGTCGGCAAGCTCGACGCCGCGCGCCGTGCCCCCCTCGGCAAGGATCCGCACCACCTCCGAACCCGTCAGCACCTCGCCGCCGAGCGCCTCGATGGACGTCGTCATCGCGCGGATGATGGTGTCGGCGCCGCCCCTGCCGAGCGCCATCCCGAAGGCCTGGTCGGCCATCGACTCGAGATAGGGGAACAGCGCCCCGCCAGCCACATCCGGGGCATAGTCGAGATGCATGCCCCAGGCCCCGAGCATCGCCTTCACGCGCTCGTCCGAGAAGCGGGCATCCAGGAAGGCGCGGGTCGAGGAGGCGAGCAGCCGGCCGGTGTCGAGCAGCCAGCCGGTACCGTTCGCCCGCCAGGCCTTCCAGAGGATGCCGGCAAGCTCTCGGGAGGGCATCGGCGCCCCCAGCAGGGCGAAGATATGCGGGGCGTCACGGCCGAAATCGCCCATCATCCTCCGCCACGCCTCCGCGTCGGATTGCGAGATCGCGGCGATACGGGCGAGATTCGTCTCGGCGTCCTGACTGACGCCGAGCCAGCTGCCGTCCGGAAAGGCGCTGGCGAAACAGTCGGTGGCACCGACGAACTCGAGGCCCGCCTGAAGCAGCCTGTCCTTGTGCGCCTGGAAGAAGGGCGATCCCGCGAACAGCCCGAGATTCATCGCATAGAGGTCATGGCGGAAGCCTGGAAGCGTGATCTCCGCAGTCTTGACCGCCCCGCCCGCGACGCGGGCCCTCTCGACGACGGCGACGCGCCAGCCCTTCGAAGCCAGATGCACAGCGGCGGCAAGCCCGTTGTGACCCGCACCGACGATCACTGCGTCATAGCTCGTCATGTCCTGTTCCCCCGCGTCCAGCAGCGGATCGAAATTAGCCACAGATGCATGGACCGGTCCATCGCCGACTGGCGAGCCGGTCCCGCCAGCGCCTTCGGCCGACCGGCCAAGCCGACCTGAATGAGGCTACAATTCCATGAAAATGAACAGTTTTCTCTCCCGGATGACCATCCTTCCGTCTCCACAGGGGCGCTGTCTGAAGGTCAGATCAGCCCGTATCAATTACTTGCATTCCCATACGGCCCGGCTAGTCTGGCCTGACGGCAATGCCTGCGGCAGGACCTGCGGAGCCAGTCCGCACCACGTTGAGGGGAGATGACCATGAACGCTCAGGCCGTCCTGGCGGAACTCGCCAGCGCGCTGAAGTCCGGATCGATCGAGGTGGTCGACTTGACCGCGCCACTCGGACCCGACACGCCGTTGATCAAGCTGCCGCCGGAGATCGGCAAGAACACCCCGAAGGTCGAGATCCATGAGATCTCGAATTACGATCAGAATGGCCCGTTCTGGGCATGGAACTGGCTCAAGCTCGGCGAGCATTCCGGCACCCATTTCGATGCCCCGGTGCACTGGATCACCGGCCGCGATCATGCCGACGGCTATACCGACACGCTGCCGGCTCAGAACCTGGTGGCGCCCGCCTGCGTGATCGACTGCTCGAAGGAGGTCGCCGCCGATCCGGACTTCCTGCTGACCGCCGACCACGTCCGCGCCTGGGAGAAGGAACACGGCGAGATCCCGGCGCGCAGCTGGGTGCTGCTGCGCTCCGACTGGTACAAGCGCAACGGTTCCGAGGAGGCCTTCCTCAATGCCGACGAGACCGGTCCGCATTCGCCGGGCCCCAGCGTCGACTGCCTCGAATACATCCTGTCGAAGGACATCATCGGCTGGGGCAGCGAGACCGTCGGCACCGATGCCGGCCAGGCCGGCGGCATGAATCCACCGTTCCCGGCGCACAACCTCGTCCACAAGGCCGGCAAATACGGTCTCGCCAGCCTGTGCAATCTCGATCGACTGCCGCCGACCGGCGCCATCCTGATCACGCCGCCACTCAAGATCGTCAGGGGCACCGGCAGCCCGCTGCGCGTCCTCGCCCTCGTTGCGCGCGGCTGAAACGGACACCGGTCATGGGCTCCGGCACGCTCGTCGTCCGCCCGGCCCTGCGATCCCGGATCGGCCGCCGGCCGTCCGCAATGGCGCAGGCGCGCGAGGGGGAACGGTGCGTCGTCCGGCGGCCCGGACGAGAACGAGGGGGAGCCGCCGATGGCTGATACCGACTACGTCATCGTCGGCAGCGGCATCAACGCGCTGGTCGCGGCGGCGCTGCTGAGCCGGCGCGGCAACCGCGTCGTCGTGCTCGAGCGCAGCGACCGCCTCGGCGGTTGCATGATGACCGCGGAAGTGACCGTTCCTGGCTTCCGCCACGACGTGATGGCGGCAACCTTCGTGCTGTTCGTGCTTTCTCCGGCCTATGCCGAGCTGGGGCCCGATCTCGCCAGGCACGGTCTGTCCTTCGCCCACACCGATACGCCGACAGGCGTCGTGATGCCGGATGGCGACGCATTGGTGCTGCGGATGGACCGCGCAGCGAATGTCGCGGCCTTCGAGGCGCTCGCGCCGGGCGACGGAACCCGATTTGCCGCCGACATGGATCGGCTCGGGGCAGATGCACCGTTCCTCTTCGCCCTTCTCGGCGGCGCGCTGTGGTCCTGGAGTACCGCCAGGGCGGTCGCCCGCGAGACGTGGCGGCGCGGCCCGCGCGGCCTCGCCGCCTTCTTCGGCGAGGCGCTGGAAACGGCGCGGGGCTGGCTCGAGCAGGGCTACCGATCAGAGCGGTTCCATGCGCTGATGGCACCCTGGGTACTGCATTGCGGGCTGGGCCCGGAGGCAGCGTATTCCGGCCAGATGGCCCGTGTCGTCGCCTTTGCGCTGGAGGCGGCCGGAGCGCCGGTCGCGAAGGGCGGGGCGGGCGCCGTACCAGCCGCGTTCGCCTCGCTGATTGCGGCGAATGGCGGCATCTGCCGCACAGGCGCCGACGTGGTGGAGATCCTGCTCGACGGCGCCGGCGACGCGCGCGGCGTGCGGCTGGCCGACGGCGGCGAGATCCTCGCCGCGCGCGGCGTGATCTGCTCGGTCACGCCGACGCAGCTCTACGGGCGGCTGCTGCCGCCGGACAGCGTCCCCGCCGGGATCGCCGCGTCGGTTGCCGGCTATCGCTACGGCAAGGGCGACATGCAGATCCACTATGCGCTCGATGCGCCGCCGCGCTGGACGACACCGGGGCTCGAATCGGTGGCACTGCTGCATCTCACGCCGGGTCTCGACGGCGTTTCCAAGGCGGCCAACGAGGCCGAGCGCGGCATGATCCCGGAGGTGCCGACGATCTGCGTCGGCCAGCCCTCGGCGCTGGATCCGTCCCGCTGCCCGCCGGGCAAGGCCGTCTTGTGGGTGCAGTTGCCGGAGGTGCCGCGGCATGTGAAGGGCGATGCGGCGGGCGCATTCGCCATCCCCGCCGACGGGCGCTGGACGGAGGCGCTGCGCGAGGCGTATGCCGACCGGGTCGAGGCGATCCTGGCGCGCCATATCGAGAACTTCGCGGCGATCCGGCTCGCCCGGCGAGTCTATTCGCCGGCCGATCTCGAGGCGCTGAACGTCAACCTGGTCGGTGGCGATCCCTATGGCGGCTATTGCGGTCTCGACCAGTTCTTCCTGTGGCGGCCGTTCAAGGGCTCGCGCAACCATTCCACTCACGTCGGACGGTTGTATCATATCGGCGCATCCACCCATCCCGGCCCCGGGCTCGGCGGCGGGTCGGGCTATCTGCTGGCCAAATCGCTCGGCTGACGCCGGCGCGGAGACACCATGACCGAGGGGCCGTTCCTGACCGCCATCCTGTCGCGCGATCCGCGCGGTCCGGACTCGATTCCCTCGATGGGCGAGATCGGCCTCAATCACTTCGCGCCCTACCTCATGAACCGCATCATGGCGCGGTGGAACGCCGACCTCGCCGAGGCGCTGAAGGCCTACGACATGACCACCACCCGCATGCGCGTGCTGGCGGTGCTGAGCATCAGTTCGGGCATGACGGTGAACGAGCTGGCAGTGTTCACCGTGACCGAGCAGTCGACGATGAGCCGAACGCTCGACGCCATGGAGGAACAGGGGCTGATCCGCCGCCAGGCCCGACCCGACGACATGCGTGTGCGCGAGGTGCACATCACCGATGCTGGCCGCAGCGCCTTCGAGGAGGTCTGGCCGATGATGTACGAACAGTATGTCAAGATGTTCGCGGGCATCGGCACCGACGAGTTCCAGGCCTTCATCGGGACGCTGCACAAGGTTCTCGCCAACATCCGCCGGCACGGCATCTGACCGGCGTCCCCTCCGCCCCCCTGCCGTGGCAGGCACAGCGGGCCATGGCGGCCGGATCGGCCCCGCGCAGCCGCCCGCCGCGAACCAGACCGCCTATCCCGACGGTTCGGGAAGCGGGATGAACTCGCTGTCACCGGGGACCGGCTTGAAGCGGCCGGTCTTCCAGGCCTGCTTCGCCTCCTCGATGCGCTCCCTGCGCGAGGAGACGAAGTTCCACCAGATGTGGCGCGGGCCATCCGCCGCCGCCCCGCCGAGGAACAGCATCCGTGCCCGGTCCGCCGCCTTGACGGTGATCCGGTCGCCGGGCCGGAAGATCAGCAGGCGCGGACCCTCGAAGCGGTCCCCGGCGATCTCCACCGTGCCCTCGACCACGTAGATCGCCCGCTCCTCGTGGTCGGCGTCCAGTGGGGCCGATGCGCCGGCCGCCAGCACCACCTCGACATAGAACCAGTCCGACAGCCGGGCGACCGGCGCGGTAGCGCCGAAGGCAGAGCCGGCGATCACCCGCGCGCTGACGCCACGGTCCTCGACGAGCGGCAGCACGGAGGCGGCAAAATGCTGGAACGAGGGATCGGTCTCCTCGTGCGCCTCGGGCAGCGCGATCCAGCTCTGGATGCCGTGCATCGCCCCACCGTCGCGGCGCACATCGCCGGGCGTCCGCTCAGAATGGGCGATGCCGCGCCCGGCCGTCATCAGGTTCATGGCGCCCGGCGTGATCTCCACCTCGTTGCCCTCGCTGTCGCGATGCATCACCCGGCCGTCGAACAGATAGGTAACGGTGGCAAGCCCGATATGCGGATGCGGCCGCACATCCATGCCCCGGCCACCAACGAACTGCACCGGCCCCATCTGGTCGAAGAAGATGAACGGCCCGACCATCTGCCGCCGCCCATGCGGCAGCGCCCGGCGCACAGCGAAGCCGCCGAGATCGCGGGCGCGCGGCACGATGACGAGATCGAGCGCCTCGCAGGAGCGCGGATCGCCGAGGACGGGGTCTTTCGAGGGAAGCCAGGACATGCGGGACGGGCTCCGGGAGACGGAGGTGACGTCAAGGGGAGATAGGTTGCGTGCACAGCTTTGGAAGGGGCAGGCGGCACCGTCGCCCCCTCCTCCGGCCTCCCCCTAGCCGCCCCACAGCTCCCCGAACCGCGTCAAGAACCGCGCCTCGGCCTGCGCCACCGGCAACGGTTGCAGCTTGAACAAGGCCTCCAGCCTCTCCCCGCCGAGCTTCCCCGGCCGACCGAAATAGCGCTGGGCTTCGCTCAGGGTGAAGCCGGCGAGCTGGGTCGCCTCGAGGAAGGCGGCGGCACGGTCAGCGCGCTTGATCGCGGCGCTGACAGCAGCCGGCAGTACCGCTGGCAAGCCGAAGCGCAGGTGGACAGCGGCCAGGATCCGCCCCTCCACCGCCTTGTAGCCATCGCCCAGCACCGCCTTGAAGGGGCTGATGATGTCGCCGATCACATATTCCGGCGCATCGTGGAGCAACGCCGCCAGCCGCCAGGCAGAGGTCGCCGCCGCGCCCTCCTTCCCGGTGGCGAGGGCCACCCGGCCGAACAGTTCCTCGACCAGCAGGCTGTGCTCGGCGACCGAGAAGGCGTGATCGCCCGTCGTCTGGCCGTTCCAGCGCGCGACGCGGGCGAGGCCGTGGGCGATATCGGCGATCTCGATGTCGAGCGGCGAGGGGTCGAGCAGATCGAGCCGCCGCCCTGACAGCATCCGCTGCCAGACACGCGGGGCGGCGGCCGAGCCCCGCGCCGTGCTGCGCGCGGCCCGGGTCATGCGAATCGTCTCATCGGATGTCATCGGATGCAGCCGGTCAATCGTTCCGAAACGACCGCAGTCAAGCATGGTCGACAGGCGGAAGCCACCGCTGCGCGTGCCTCCTGCCGGCGGCGGGGAGAGAGCCGAGACGGCAGCGGCAGCGCCCGTCCCCTGTCTGTGCGGGAGAGCGGGTGCGCTGCGCTGGTCGTGAACCACCGGACAGGCGGAGGCGCAGCGACGGCCGCGCCTCAGCCAGCCCTGTCCTCGCCCGGCCAGGCGAAGGTGGCCCAGGCTGGGCGGAGCGGGATCAGCGTCGCCTCGCCGCTTCGTACTGCACCGTCCGGCAGCCTGCCGTCGACGAGCGCGTCGGCCAGCCGGTCGAGGCGAAGAAGCGCGATGCCGGCCGCCCCGGCCGACGAGCCCATCGCCCCCGACGCCTTGCCGGCGATCTCGACCGGCGTGCCGGGCTCGGGGGCCGGGCCGGCGATCGTCACGGGCACGAAACGGCTACGAACGGTGCCGCGATGGTGCATCCGCGAGACCACCTCCTGCCCGACATAGCAGCCCTTGCCGAAGGCGACACCATGCAGCTGATCGAGGTTCGCCTCGTGCGGAAACACCTCGCCGGGCTGGTAGTCACGGGACAATTCGGCGACGCCGAGGCCGATGCGGTGCGCCTCGAAGGCCGCCATGTCGGCCACGGCGAAGCGGCCACGAATCGCATCGACCTCGCCGGCGGCAACGATCGCCCGCCAGCCGAGCGCCGGCCAGCGCGGATCGGCGACGGCGCCTGGCGCATCAGGGGCCGCCTCTGCACGGCCGGGATCGCCCCAGACCGCGATGACCGCAAGATCCGGGCGCTGGGCGATGTCGATCTTCGCCCTCAGACGATAGAACATCAGCCGCTTCTGAAGTTCGGCCGCGATCCCTGCCGGTGTATCGAGCAGATATTCCCCGTCGGGGCGCGCGTGGATGATGAATTCGAAGGCGATCTTGCCCTGCGGGGTGAGCAGCGCCGCGGCGGCCGCGGCGCCGGGAGAAAGTTCATCCATGTCTGCGGTCACGAGGCCGTGCAGGAACGCCTTGGCGGTGGCCGCCCCGTCCGGCGCGCCCACTGCAGGCCTGAGCGCGACCACGCCGCGTCCCGTCAGCCGTGCCGCATAATGAGCGCTCATGCCATGCCTCCCGCCACGCGCAGAGCAGCCTGTCGGATCATCCCCGAGACTTGCCGCCCGGACCGATGCTAGGTATGGCCCGGCCGGGCCGGTGACAAGGCGGACATCGGCGGAAGGGCGGGATGGCGATGGGCGAACGCTACGATCTGGTTCTTGCGGGCGGCACGGTAGTCAACCACGACGGGGTGGGCCGGCGCGACATCGGCGTGCGCGGCGGAAGGATCGCCGCGCTGGGCGCGATTCCGGCGGCGAGCGCCGGCGAGTGGATCGACTGCACCGGGCTCACCATCCTGCCCGGCGTCATCGACACCCAGGTACATTTCCGCGAGCCGGGCGCCGAGCACAAGGAGGATCTCGAATCCGGGTCGCGCGCCGCCGTGCTGGGCGGCGTGACGGCCGTGTTCGAGATGCCGAACACCAACCCCCTGACGGTCAGCGCGGCCGCGCTCGCCGACAAGCTCACCCGCGCGCAGGGGCGGATGCACTGCGACCACGCCTTCTTCATGGGCGGCACGCGCGACAATGCGCACGAGCTCGGCGAGCTGGAGATGCTACCCGGCTGCGCCGGGGTCAAGGTGTTCATGGGGTCATCGACCGGCTCACTGCTGGTCGAGGACGATAACGGCATCGCCGAGATCCTGAGGCACATCCGCCGCCGCGCCGCTTTCCACGCCGAGGACGAATTCCGCCTGCGCGAGCGGCTCAGCGAGCGCGTCGCGGGCGATGCGGCGAGCCATCCGGTCTGGCGCGACTCCGCCGCCGCGCTGATGGCAACCGAGCGGCTGGTGCGGCTGGCCCGCGCCGCCGGCAAGCGTATCCACATCCTGCATATCTCGACCGCCGAGGAGATGAGGTTCCTCGCCGGCCACAAGGATGTCGCCAGCGTCGAGGTGACACCGCACCATCTGACGCTCTCGGCCGACGACTATGCACGGCTGGGCACGAAGCTGCAGATGAATCCGCCGGTTCGCGACCGCGCCCATCGCGACGGCCTCTGGGCTGGCGTGGCGAACGGGGTGGCCGACATCCTGGGCTCCGATCACGCGCCGCATACGCTGGCAGAGAAGGAAAAGCCCTATCCCGCCTCGCCGTCCGGCATGGCCGGGGTGCAGACGCTGGTGCCGGTGATGCTCGACCATGTGGCGAAGGGCCGGATGAGCATCGAGCGCTTCGTCGACATGACCTCGGCCGGACCGGCCCGGCTGTTCCAGATCGCCGGAAAGGGTCGCATCGCGGCGGGCTACGACGCCGATTTCACCGTGGTCGACCTCAAGCGCAGCGAAATCCTTACCGACGCCTGGATCGCCTCGAAGGCGGGCTGGACCCCCTATGCCGGCATGGCGGTCACCGGCTGGCCGGTCGGGACGATCATCCGCGGCAACCGGGTGATGTGGGATGGCGAACTCGTCACGCCGTCGGTCGGCGCGCCGGTCCGCTTCCTCGAAACGCTGGCGCGCGGCTGACCGCGATGCCAGCGACGATCCGGCCGGCCGGCCCGGGCGACGCAGACGCGCTCGTGCGGCTGATCGGCGGCCTCAACGCCCATGTCGGCGCCGAGACGGGCCGGATGACGCGCCAGGTGCTGATGCGCGACGCGTTCGGACCGGCGCCCACGCTGTCGCTGCTGGTCGCCGCCGACGGGGCGGCGGTCGTCGGCTACGCGGCATGGTGCGATGCCTATGACACAGAGCACGCGATGGCCGGGGTCTACCTGATCGATCTCTTCGTCGAACCGCCGGCCCGGCGGCGTGGCATCGCGCGCCGGCTGATGGCGGCCGTTGCGGCGGCAGCCCGGACGCGCGGCCGTGGCTTCGTCTGGTGGACGGCGCTGCCGACCAACGCCGAGGCGGCCGCCTTCTATGCGAGCATCGCCTCGCATTCGGAGTTCATGGTGGCGCATGCCCTGTCCGGCGCGCGCTTCGAGGCGCTGGCCGACGAGGCCAGTCGGTGAGTGGCGCCCCGATCAGTCGCCTGCCACGAAGAAATGCCACGTGCCGTCCGGACCGATGCCGAGGCGGAAGAAGGTATAGCCGCCGTAATCCTCCATCCCCTTGCGGTCCTGCGGCGTGATGATCTTGTAGAGCTCGACCTCCTGTTCGGGCGTCAGCGCCTCGAACGGCACGGCGTGGAAGTACGGCCAGACATACATTTCCTGCGGCGTGCCGGGATCGAGATGGGCGTATCCCGCCTCCAGGATCTCGATCATGATGGCCAGGATCTCGCGTCCGTCCGGATCGCCCGAGATCGACCGGAGATAGGCGATCGCGTCGTCCTCGCCGCCGAACGAGAAGATCGGCGGCATCTCGTTGGCCTCGATCACCGGGCGCAGCTTCTCGATGTCGCCGGTGCGGGCTGCGGCGATGATCTGCGCGCGCATCCGCGCGACCGGCGGCGGCAGCAGCGACAGATCGTATTGCGGCACCGGAACATCGGTCAGCTCGGCGGCGGGTCCGGAAACGGGATTCTCGTCTGCGGTCGTCGCGCCGTCCTGCGGTGCCGGCTCCGCCGGCACTTCGATCGTCTCGGTCCGCACCTTGGTCTGGGCATGGCCGGCCACGGGCACGGCGACGAGGGCACAGACAAGGATCGCGAAGGCGGCGGATGGCAGCTTCATGCCGACCATGATCACGCTGCGGCAGCGCCGGTCAAGCCGTATCGGGCCGCTCATCGGGATCGGCGGGCGGCATCGGCGAGCGGGCGCGACAATCAAGCCCGGGGCGCGGATCGGCGTTGTATCTGCAGGGGCGAGACGGCTAGAATCGTCCATGGGGGACGTTCGACAACCTTGCGCCTTGGGGGCAAATGCCGGACCTGGCGATCATCCCGATCGGGATCTTCATCGGTATAGTGGTCTCGGCTCCGGTCGGACCGGTGAACATCCTGTGCATCGGTCGGGCGTTGCGCTACGGGTTCGTGCCGGCCGTCATGGCCGGGATGGGGGCGGTGATCGGCGACGGTGTGCTGGCCTCGATCGCCGGTTTCGGCATCGCCGCAATCGCCGAGGCGATCGAACACCATGCCCATCTGATCCAGCTTGTCGGCGGCGTCATCCTGGTACTCTACGGTGTCAGGGTGATGATGCTGACGCCCCGCACGGCCGAGGTGCCGGGGCAGCACGTCGCCGAGTCGGCGGTGAGGATCGTCCCGACGACCTTTCTCATCACGGTCACCAATCCGGGCGCCATCCTCGGCTTTCTGGCGATCTTCGGCGCGCTCGTCGGCGACGATCTGCTGCCCGAAGGCGATTACGCGGCGGCCGGGCTGCTGGTCGTCTCGGTGTGCGGCGGCGCGCTGCTGTGGTGGATCGGCCTGTCGGCCGTGGTGGCGCGCATCCGGCATCTGCTCGGCGAAGCGACCCTGCGGCGGATCAACATCGTGTCCGGCGTGCTGCTCGCGGCTTTCGGGGCGCTGCTGCTGTGCCGGTTGGGCTACGACCTTCTCGGTGTCTGACGCGGCCTTCAGGCGGTGGCCGGCCGCTGGCTGCGAGCATGCCATGACCCGACCCCATGCGCCCGCCACGAGCGGCAAGGCCGCGATCCGGCCGCACCACTTCGACCGGGATCGGCCACATCGCCGTATCGGTTCAAGGCCACCCGTCGACCGGCTCCGCCCGACCGGGAAAGCCCTGTTGAGCCCCTCAAGTCGGCCGCCCCCGTCTGCGCGCTTTACGCCGAAGCGCGGCTCGACTACCAAGCACGACGATCCCGCCGGAGCGCCCCGCGCATGACCGACCCTGCCGATGAAGCCCGGCGATTCCTCGCCGAGCACCCCGACATCCGCCAGATCGAGGCCTTCTTCACCGATGTGAGCGGCATCGCGCGCGGCAAGGTGCTGCGCCGCGAGGAACTGGAGGCGGCGTTCAGCGAGGGGCGCCCGTTGCCCGGTTCGATCTTCGGTCTCGACATCACCGGCCGCGATGTGGAGGAGGCGGGGCTGCTGTGGGCCGACGGCGACGCAGATCGGGTGCTGCGGCCGGTGCCGGGAACGCTGACGCGGGCGCCGTGGCGCGAGACGCCCTCCGCCCTGATGCTGATGACCGCGGTGGAGCGGGACGGCCGGCCGATGCATGCCGATCCACGCCAGGCGCTGGCGCGCGTCGTCGGACGCTTCGCGGAGATGAAGCTGACACCCGTCGCGGCGATCGAACTGGAGTTCTACCTCGTCGACCGCGCCGCGGCTCAGGCGGGCCGGCTGGTGCCGCCGGCCGGCCAGACTGGCTGGTTGCAGCGTCACCTGCAGGCCTGCCACATCGACGACCTCGCCGACTTCGCGCCGCTGTTCGACGACATCTATGCGGCTGCGGAGACGATGGGCCTGCCGGCGCGCACCCTGATCGCCGAATATGCTCCCGGCCAGTTCGAGGTGGTGCTGCGCCACCGCGCTGATGCCATGCGCGCGGCCGATGACGCGATCCTGCTGAAGCGGCTGGTCAAGGGCATGGCCGAGCGTCACGGCCTCGCCGCAACGTTCATGGCCAAGCCCCACGCCGAACATTCGGGCTCAGGCCTGCACGTCCATGTCAGCCTCGCCGATGCCGGCGGCGCCAACATCTTCGCCGGCGAGCACGAGATCGCGCCGGGGCCGCTGCTCCATGCGCTCGGTGGGCTGATGGCAACGATGCGCGAATCGATGGGAATCCTCGCACCGAATGCCAATTCCTGGCGCCGCTTCCGGCCCGGCAGCTACGCACCGGTCGGGCCGGGCTGGGGCATCGACAACCGCACGGCGCCGCTGCGGGTGACACGGGGGCGCACGGAGACCCGTCACTTCGAGCATCGGGTCGCCGGCGCCGATGCGAACCCCTACCTGGCGCTGGCAGTCGTACTGGCCGGCATGCACTGGGGCATGGTCAACGAGATCGATCCGGGGCTGCCGGTGACCGGCAACGGCTACGAGACGATCCGTCCCGATTTTCCGGCGGGGTGGACGGCTGCCATCGAGGAGGCCGCCCGCTCGGCGTTCCTGGCCGACTATCTCGGTGCCGATTTCCTGAACGTCTTTGTGGCGGTCAAGCGCGCCGAGGCCGACCGCTTCAACGCGCTGGTGCCGGACATCGACCTCGCCTGGTATCTGCGCACCGCCTGACCGGCCGGTCCGCCCGGCCGCAGCCCTCGCAACCGACCAGGAGATTGCGACATGACCAAGACCATCCTCATCACCGGCGCGAGCCGCGGCATCGGCGCAGCGACCGCGCGGCTCGCCGGCACCCGCGGCTGGTCGGTCGGAGTCAACTTTGCCGGCAATGCCGCGAAGGCGGCCGAGGTCGTCGCTGCCGTCGAGGCCGCGGGCGGCCGGGCGATCGCCATAAGGGGCGACGTCTCGCGCGAGGCCGACGTGACGGCGATGTTCGACGCGACGGAGCGGGCGTTCGGCGGGATCGACGGCGTGTTCAGCAATGCCGGCGTGCTGCATGTCGCGGGCAGGATCGCCGACACCGACCCCGGCCTTGCCCGGCGCGTCTTCGAGGTCAATGTCTTCGGCGCCTGGCTGGTCGCCCGCGAGAGCGCCCGGCGTCTGTCGACGCGGCGCGGAGGTCGCGGCGGTTCGCTGGTCAACATGTCGTCGGCGGCGGCACGGCTCGGCAGCCCGAACGAGTTCATCGACTATGCCGGGTCGAAGGGCGCGGTCGATTCGATGACCCTCGGTCTCGCCAGGGAACTGGGACCCGACGGTATCCGGGTGAATGCGATCCGGCCCGGGCTGATCGACACCGACATCCACGCCGACACCGGCAAGACCGACCGGCTCGGCGAACTGGTCGGCGGCGTGCCGCTCGGGCGTCCGGGTCTTGCCGACGAGGTTGCGGAAGCTGTCGTCTGGCTGCTGAGCGACGCGGCGTCCTATGTCAGCGGGGCCTTGATCGACGTCAGCGGCGGGCGTTGACCGGCCGCAAGGCCGGGACCGGCTGGCGCGGTTCATCGACTCCATGCAACGCTGAACCGCTCCACACGTGCGTTTCGTCGCACATTCGAACGGAGGACCGGTTTCCGCTTCTCGGGAAATCGGTCTAGCGTGCGGCGCCGGCGCGGCACGGGATTGCGACCGCCCGGTAGACCACGAACCCGTTGTGCCGGAGCGACACCACCGCGCTGTCGCGCGAGGCCTGCCAATCGGCCCAGCGGGCGCCGTACAGCGCGGATGTCAGACTGACCCAGTTCTGCAGCGCATGATCGGGGCTTCCGCCGGTGGCCGTCTCGACGGCCGACTTGCAGTCGGCATCGCTCACCACGGTCGCGGTCCGTCCGGCCGCGACCGTGACAGGCAGCACCATGCCTGCCGTTGCGGCAATCAGCATCAGTCGCCTCAAGACGGATGTCATGAACAACCTCATACGCAGGACAGGTCTCGAATCGGTGCGGGCGGCTACAGTTCCGTCCGGGATGCGACATCGATGTCGCGGACCACTCGATCTCCCCGGCACGCTGTCCATTCCTGGGTGCTGAACGTTTCGGTCATGCCGCGTTCGGCGCACAATCGTGTTTCAATCGTTTCGAACCACCCGATCGCACTCCATGCAGGGGACCTGGACCATGCTCCGTATCGCCTGGCTCGCGCTTGTCTGGTTGCTTGCCGCCGCACCGTTTGGCGCCGGGGCGCAGTCGCGTCAGGCGGCGGAAGCAGAGTTCCGGCAGTGGCTCGAGACCCGCGTCTGGCCGGACGCCAGCCGACAGGGGGTGTCGCGCGCGACGTTCGAGGCGGCGACCGGCGGGGTCGTCCTCGACTGGTCGCTGCCCGACCTGGTACCTCCCGGCGCGACCCCGAGCCCGCCGCAGGTCAACTGGCAGGCCGAGTTCTCGAGCCCGATCAGCTATTTTGCCGAGGACAGGATCAAGCCGCTCGAATCCATCGGGCGCGGGCTGATCCGCCAGTGGGCCTCGACGCTCGCCCAGATTGAGGCCCGCTACGGGGTGCCGAAGGAGATCGTCGTGGCGATCTGGGGCCGCGAATCGGCCTTCGGCCGAGCCGCGATCCCCAAGCCCGCCATCCGGACGCTCGCCACCAAGGCGTTCATGGCGACCCGCAAGGACATGTTCTACCCGGAGCTGATTGCCGCCCTGAAGATCGTGCAGGACGGCCATATCGCGGTGTCCGACATGAAGAGCTCGGTGGCCGGCGCGCTCGGCCAGCCGCAGTTCCTGCCGTCGAAATACCTCGCCTATGCGGTCGATTTCGACGGCGACGGGCGGCGCGACATCTGGCGGTCGGTACCGGATACGCTCGCCTCCATTGCCAACTATCTGCGACAGCACGGCTGGCAGCCCGGCGTACACTGGGGCGTCGAGGCGATCGTGCCCGATGCGGTGCCCTGCGCGCTGGAGGGCCCGGACAAGCGCTATCCGGTCTCCGAGTGGCAACGGGTCGGTACCACCCGCATCGACGGCAGTCCGCTGCCAGGCGCGGCCGGGGAGCCGCGCCACCTGTTGATGCCTGCCGGCCGGTTCGGCCCCGCCTTCATCGTGTCGGGAAACTTCTACGTGCTCAAGACCTACAACGAGTCCGATCTCTATGCCCTGTTCATCGGCCACCTCGCCGATCGTCTTGTCGCCGACTCCCGCATCCATGGCAGATGGGCCACGAGCGCCGGGTTGAAGCGCGGCGACGTGCGCGCCATGCAGGAGCGGATGATCGCCATGGGCTACGACGTGGGGGCCGCCGACGGCCTCGTCGGCTTCCGCACCCGCACCGCGATCGGCCTGTGGCAGCAGCGGAACGGCCGTGCCCAGACCTGCTGGCCCGACGAAAGTCTCGTCAAGACGCTACGATAGCGCCCGTCAGTCGCGCTCGCTTGCGCTGGGCCGGACCCCCGCGCCGTCCCGTCAGGCGCAGAGGAGGGCCGCGGCGAGGATGCCTCAGTCGGCCGGCTCACCGGGGGCGGCGAGCAGTGGCATGTCCAGACGGGTGGCGAGACTGGTCAGGAACCCGTAGATCCGCGCGGCATTGGCGCCGAGATCGTGGCGGCCGAAGCGCGACGCCGAGCGCATGTCGACCCGGGTCTCCTCCGGGCTGAGCCGGGTAATGACGATCGCGACATCGTCGGGGAAGCCGAACACCGGCGTCCGCGCCACGAGATGGACGACGCCGGGGCTCTTTATGTCGGGCGGGATCGCGTCGATCTCCGTCCAGTGGTACTCGGCGGCCAGCTCACGGGCGGTCTCGAACACAAGATCGGCGGAGTAGCCGACGATCAGCGGCACGATCTCCGGATAGGCCTCGCGCTGCCTGAGCGCGAAGTCGCGTCCCGGATAGGCAGTCGAGGCTCCACCGGGCCCGCGCAGCTCGGCTGCCCAGTCCAGCGAGGGCGGCGCGAACCAGTCGGTGGTGACGTCGTTGATTGGCGGCAGCAGCGCCGCGTGGGACAGCTTCCAGACCGGCCAGACGAGGACGAGAAGCGCACAGACGAGCCCCGCCGCGGCCGGCCGCATGCCCCGATGACCGCGCTGCCAGATCGCGACCATGGCGCCGAAACCGAGGACGAGCGCCAGCAGGGCAAGCGCGCCGGCGATCCCGGCGAGTACCAGCGCCGGACCCGTGTCGATGAAGCCGAACCGATGCAGCGCCGTGGTCAGCACCGCCACCGGAACCGCAAGAAGTCCCGCCCTGCGGCTCCAGACCGCCTGCGACGAGCGCCTCCTGACGTAGCGGGCCGGCAAGTGCGCTCCCTATCCGGCCGCGTCGGTGCTGGGCAGGCGGTAGCCCCGGAACTGCTCCCGAAGCGCCATCTTCTGGATCTTGCCTGTGGCCGTGTGCGGGATCTCGTCGACGAACACCACGTCGTCAGGCATCCACCACTTTGCGATCTTGCCCTCCATGAAGTCCAGGATCGCCTGCTTGGTCGGCGCGCGGCCGGGCTTGACGACGACGATCAGCAGCGGTCGCTCGTCCCACTTGGGATGGGCGACGCCGATTACCGCCGCCTCGGCGACGTCCGGGTGACCGACGGCGATGTTCTCGAGGTCGATGGAGGAGATCCACTCGCCGCCCGACTTGATCACATCCTTGGCGCGGTCGGTGATCTGCATGTAACCGAGCCGGTCGATGGTCGCCACGTCGCCGGTATCGAAGAAGCCCTCGCTGTCGAGGATCTCGCCGCCCTCGCCCTTGAAGTAGGAACGGGCGACCGCCGGGCCTGCCACCTTCAGCCGTCCGAACGTCTTACCGTCCCAGGGCAGCCGCCGCCCGGCATCATCGGTGATCTTCATCTCGACGGTGAACGGCGGGAAACCCTGCTTCTCCTGGATGTCCAGGCGCGCGTCGCCGTCCAGCGCCGCATAGGCAGGCTTGAGCGCGCAGCACGACCCGATCGGGCTCATCTCGGTCATGCCCCAGGCATGCATCACCCTGACCCCGTAGTTGTTCTGGAACTTCTCGATCATCGCGCGCGGACAGGCCGAGCCGCCGATCGCCACGCGCTCGAGATGGGGCAGCTCGCGGCCAGTCTCCTCGAGATACTGCAGCAGCATCAGCCACACCGTCGGCACCGCGGCAGTGAACGTCACGCGTTCCTGATCGAGCAGTTCATAGATGGCCGCGCCATCCATCCGCGGGCCCGGCAGCACCAGCTTCGCGCCGGCCATCGGTGTCGAGAAGGCGAGTGACCAGCTGTTGGCGTGGAACAGCGGCACGACCGGCATCACGTTGTCCGCACAGGACAGCCCGAGCACGTTCGGCACCGACACGGCCATCGCATGAAGCACGTTGGAACGGTGCGAGTAGACCACGCCCTTGGGATTGCCGGTGGTACCGGACGTGTAGCACATGCCGGCGGCGGTGTTCTCGTCGAACGACTTCCAGGCGAAGTCGCCATCCATCCCGCCGATCCAGCTCTCGTAGGCGACCGCGTTGCGCAGCGTCGTCTCCGGCATGTGGTCGGCGTCGGTGAGCACGACGAAGCGCTCGATCGTCGGAACCTGGTCCTGGATCTTCTCGAGCAGCGGCACGAAGGTGAGATCCGTCATCATCACGCGGTCCTCCGCGTGATTGATGATGTAGACGATCTGTTCGGGGAACAGCCGCGGATTGACGGTGTGATAGATGGCGCCGAGGCCCATGATGCCGTACCAGGCCTCGAGGTGGCGCCATGTGTTCCAGGCGAGCGTCCCCACCCGGTCGCCGAAGCCGATGCCGTCGCGTTCCAGCGCCTGGGCGACCTTCAGCGACCGCTCGCGGACCTCGGCATAGGTCGAACGGTGGATCGGACCCTCCACCGAGCGCGAAACGACCTCCGACTGTCCGAACTGCGTCGCCGCATAGTCGATCACCTTGTGGCACAGCAGCGGCCAGTCCTGCATCAGCCCGAGCATGTTCGGCGATCCTCCCCTGATCCCGGTCATCGTTCGTCCGAGCCAGTGTTGTAATCGTCCCCGCGCCTGCCGCCAATGGTCCGAGCTGCTGCCTTTACGGCATCGATCCGGTGCCGCTACCCTCGATCCGAGACGAATCGGTGCTAGGGTTGCCGGATCGACGCCACTGGCGCGCGAGACGCCGCCTGCGCGCGAATGGTCACCACTGGAGAGCGCAATGTCGGAGAATCCGGTCGATAGTGTCTCGGATGCCCTGACCGGGAGGGATCCGGTCAAGAGCGCCAACCTCATCTACATTCTCTATCTGGTCGGCATCATCATTCCCGTCGTACCGATCGTGGCCGTGGTGCTGGCCTACATGTACCGCAAGCAGGCCACCGGCTGGCTGGAGAGCCACAACACCTACCAGATCCGCACCTTCTGGATCGGACTGCTCTATGGCGTGATCGCCATGGTGCTGATGCTGCTGCTGATCGGCTGGCTGGTCTACGTCGCCATCCTGATCTGGCTGGTGGTGCGCTGCGTGAAGGGCATGCAGGCCCTGGCGCGGCGCGAGCCGATCCCCGATCCACAGACCTGGATGGTCTAGCATCGAGCCAGGTGCGGCCGAAGGGACAGTCGGCCGCGGAGGGCACCGGACCCGGCAGACAGAGGCGCCGCCGTCGGTCCGGCCGATCGGTCCGCAGCGGGCTGCCAAGCTGCCGGCGGGGTTTGCCGCCTGCCGAATTGTTGCCGCTTTCCGGGCGCCAGACTGCGGTCATGCACACGACCCACACGCACGGGGATCGGGGGGCGGTGGATCTGGTGGCGGATTGCGTCCGGCGGGCGATCGCCGGAGCCGCGCCGTCCACGGATATCCAGACGATACTGGACCGGGCCCGAACTGCGCTGGTGGAGGCGGACGGCGTCAGCCTGTTCAGCCTGCAGACGCCGCATCCCGTCTTCGGCGAGATGCACTGGATCGTCGGTCGCGGTGCCAGGCCTGGCGCCGATTATCTGGTCCTGGCGATTCCGGGCCGGGCCGTGCAGGATGCCGGCTGGACGATGTATGCCGCGGGCTCAAGCGATCTCGATACCGCGCTGCGGCAGCTCACCTGCGATTTCGTCGTCGACACGATGGCGGACGAGCTTGACCAGCCCAGGTTACGCGAGGGGGAGGAGCCGGAACTGCTGACGGCCTGACGCCGAACCGGCGTCCCCGACCGTCGTCGCAGTCCCCCGCCACCCGCCGAGGCGGAAGGCGGGCATCCTCCCGGACGGGGGCGGGTCCCGCCGCACGCGGCGGGACCCCTTTTCGATCCCGTCGCGATCCTCCGGCCGCGAGCGGCAGGTTGCATTTCACCTGCTAAGGCCCGGCCCCGGCCGATTGTCGGGCCTCACCCTGGTGGCCACCATCTTCGACCGGTCATGCCGCAGGCCGCTCGCGCGGCTGTCCGGGACGGCGGCAGGAGCGGTCAGACATGATCGCCGCTGCCATCAGCGGGCTTCCGCAGCACCATCAGCCTGGAGACGAACACCGGCTCGCTCGATACCGGATCAAGGCCCGCCCCCTGAAACAGGGCGGTCAGATCCTCGCGGATGTAGCTTGCATAATAGGGCTCGTGAAAGCCGTGCGGGAAGCGCTCCAGCAGCCCGTCATAGCCCTCGACGTCGCCAAGCTGCAGCGAATCCATGAACACGGCGATGCCGCCAGGCTTCAGCACCCGGGCGAACTCCGCCGCGACCTCGCGGCGCACCTTCGGCGGCAGCTCATGGAACAGGAAGATGCTCGACACGATGTCCTGGCTGGCGTCGGCCAGCGGCAGCGCCTCCGCCTTGGCCACCAGCACGCCCCCGCCGCCGCGGCCCCGCCCGCCGGCATGGCGGCGCGCCTCGCACGCATAGGCTTCCGACAGGTCGATCCCCACCGTCCTGAGGCCGGGGAAAGCCTCCCTCGCCATCCGCAGGAACCGTCCGGTGCCGCAGGCGATGTCCGCCATCGCCATGTGGCGCTGGTTACGGCCCCGCAGATGCGTCGCGATCGGCACCAAGGCCTGGCGGCGCATGGCGTTGGCGGTCCCGTTGAACAGCACCTCGACCTGGACGTCATAGATGCGCGCCGACTCCTCCGACAGATATCCGCCGGTCTGGAAGTGAAAGTTCTGCAGATAGTAGCGCGGCAGGCCCGGTCGCCTGGCCTCGGCGAAGACCTCCTGATGGGCGCCGGTGCGTCGCCGCTCGAAGATGCGCGGCAGATCCGCAAAGAAGGCGAGGCTGCGGTCGAGGCGGTCGCCAAGGCCGTCTTCGTCGCGCGGCATCGGATAATGTCCGGCCTCGACATTGGCGAGGTCGCGGGCGAACAGGCGGGCAAGATCGCGCCAAAGCACCCGTTGCGGCGGCACGGGCCGCGTCGGCTGCGGCGCCTCGGCGCGGGCCATGCGCGGCATCGCCTCTTCCGCAAGCCGCCTGAGACGGCCCATCGCATAGCCGTGGGCGACGTACCAGGCGACGCGCGAGCCCTGAGCGAGGCCATAACTCGCCCGCCGCGACAGGGTCTCGAGGGGTGAAGCCATGGCTAGCCTCCTGATCCGCCGCGAGCACGGCTGAGCCGTGCGACCACCTCTATATGTGGCGCGTAGAGGAACTGGTCCACGGGGGTGACGCTGTCGATCCGGAAGCCGCCTTCGACCAGTATCCGCAGGTCGCGAGCCAGGGTCGCCGGGTTGCATGACACCGCCACGACGGTTGGAACGGCGGACCGGGCGATCTCGGCTGCCTGCGCGGCGGCACCGGCGCGTGGCGGATCGAACACCACCGCGTCGAAGCCCTTCAGTTCGCCGGCGGCGAGCGGCATCCGCGCCAGGTCGCGGCGCAGCGTCTCGACCGGCTTCAGCCCGGCAGCGCGGGCCGCGGCGGCCGCCAGCGCGGTCAGCGCGTCCGCGTCGCCCTCGACCGCCTTCACCCGCGCCGAACGGGCCAGACGCAGCGAGAAGGTGCCGACGCCGCTGTACAGGTCGGCGACCTGCCGTGCGCCACCGACCGCCGCGACGACGCGACTGCCGAGGGCGATCTCCGCCGCCTCGACCGCCTGGAGAAAGGCGAAGGGCGGCGGGACGACCGCAATGCCGTCCACCTCGATCGCCGGTTCGGCCAGCGTCAGCACCGGTTCGCCGGCGATCGACAGCCGGGCAACGCCCATCCGCCGCACATCGTCGACGACACGGGCGACCAGTGCCGGCCCGCGACGCGCCGGTCCCTCGAGCGCGAGGTCAAGCCCGTTGCGCGTTGCCGTGATGCCGATCCGCAGGTCGTCCTTGACCGGGACGAACGGTTCCAGGACCCGTCGCAGGGCCGGCAGCGCAGCCTCGATGGCCGGCACCAGCACCGGGCATTCCTCGACGTCGATCAGCCGGTGCGACAGGCGGGCGTGATATCCGACGGTGACTGCCTTGCCCTGACGGCGGGCGGTGAGCACCGCACGACGGCGGGACCGAGGATCGATCGCGACAAGCGGCGCCACCTCCGGCGCAAGGCCGCGATGGGCGAGTGCGGTAACCACCAGCTCGCGCTTCCAGGCCCGGTAGGCACGCGGCGCCATGTGCTGCAGGGCGCAGCCGCCGCACGTGCCGAAATGCCGGCAGAGCGGCTTTGCCCGAACAGGGCTCGGCGAACGGACCTCGATCAGCCGGGCGCGGTCGCCGTCGCAATCGGCCAGGACCGTCTCGCCGGGCAGCGTGAACGGCACGAACACCTCGCCGGCCGGCGTGTCGGCGATACCGTCGCCGCGATGGCCGAGGCGGGTGATGGCAAGCGTCGCTTCAGCCATGCCGCGCGCCGACCAGGAATTCGGCATTGCCATCGCCGCCGACGATCGGGGAGGGGAGCCGGCCGGCGACGGTCCAGCCCCGTCCTGCGAGCCAGGTCTCGACGTCTGTGACGGCCGCCTGCGCCCGGTCCGGGTCGCGTACGATGCCGCCCTTGCCGAGCCCCTCGCGCCCGACCTCGAACTGCGGCTTGACGAGCGCCACCAGCACCGCCCCGCGGCCGGCCAGATCAAGGGCCGGGGCGATCGCGAGCCTGAGCGGAATGAAGCTGACATCGGCGACGATGACGTCGACCGGCGGCGGCACGACCTGTGGCCCGAGCTCGCGGGCGTTGAGACCCTCGTGGACGATCACGCGCGGATCGGCCGCAACCATCGGATCGAGCTGACCGTGTCCGACATCCACCGCGTGGACACAGGCCGCCCCGCGCGCCAGCAGCACCTGGGTGAAACCGCCGGTCGAGGCGCCGATGTCGAGGCAGACGCGCTGCTCCACCGCGAAACCGAAGGCGTCGAGGGCGGCGATCAGCTTGAGCGCCCCACGCGAGACCCAGGCGAGCGCCGGGTCGTCGACGCTGATCACAGCGTCCGCGGCGACCGCAGCAGACGGCCGGTCGACGGTGCGGCCACCGACCGCGACGCAGCCACGACGGATCGCATCACGGGCCCGCGACCTGCTCGGGGCGAGCCCCCGGCGCACCATTTCCTCGTCGAGCCGCAGCCGCGACATGCCCTTCCGGTTCCCCTCCGTCCGGCCGGCTCCAAAGCGGACCGGTATCAGAATACCCAGGGTACCAGGCGCTTGGTCCGACGCGCATAGGCGCGATATTCCTCGCCGAAGGTCTCCAGCATCATCGCCTCTTCGCGGAACACCCGGAACACGAACAGGGTGCCGAACCCGACCAGCCCTGCCGGCCCGGCGATCCAGTTCTGCAGCAGCAGTGCCTGCGCCACCGCCCACAGGAAGAAGGCGGTATACATCGGATGGCGCACATGCCGGTAGACGCCCTCGGTGACCAGCCGGTGGCCGTCGCGCACCTCCAGCGACACCGACCAGTTGCGCCCCAGGTCCTTGTGGGTGCGGCGGAACAACCACAGCGACAGGGCGAACACAGCGACACCCGCCCAGGCCCGAGACGCGGAGAAGGCGTAGTCACCGACGCGCCCGAAGCCTGTCGCGACATAGGCGCCCGGAATGATCCCGAGTCCCGACAGCGAGATCGTCAGCAGCGTCACCTCGCGCCAGTCGCGTCGGCTGCGGGCCACTGCGGTGCGCTTCGCCTTCCGCTCGTAGGGGTAGCGGATCACATACCAGGCGATCACGCAGACCGTCCAGACGATCTTGGCGATGGTCGGTGTCATGCGGGTCTCAGTCGCGACGGACAGCCTCGCCGTCTGCGTCGGATCGCTCCGCGCCGGCGGCCGGCAGATATGATCCGTCCGCACCGAAGTTGTCCACCGCCAGCGTGAGGTTGGCGATGCGTCCGGCCATTGGCATCGGCCCGCAGCACACCATGAAGAAATCGTAGTGGTAGCGCCGTTCGTTGCCCATCACGAACTGCCGGTGCAGGCGCAGGAAGTTGCGCTTGAAGCGGGCATAGCTCGCCTCGCCGAGCATCGCCCGCATCTTGACCGTCCGCAGTACCGGCGAGCGCCCGACGCCAAGCCCGAGCGCGCGATCCGGGTCGCACCGATAGAAGTTGAGCACATCGACGATTGAGGTGCAGTCAAGCCAGGCGATACGCTTCTCCTCGAGGACGGTGCGGACAGCGCCACGCAGGTCGCGGGCAGATGGATGCAGGCCGACCTTCAACAGCGACGATCCCACCGTCATCAGCGTCAGTGGCGGCGCCGTGGCAACGAGCCCGGGCCTCAGCGCCAGCAGTCCGGCGAGCGCTTCGACGGCGAGCACGGCTCCGAGACTGTGACCGATGATGACCACTTCATCGACACCGTCATCCGCCAGCCCGTCGGCGATCTCCTCGCAGAAGACCGCGATGCGGTCGCGGTAGTCCGGCCGCCAGCCGCGCGCCACGCCGATGGCAAAGGTCCAGTCGTTGAGCATGTAGCGCGCCAGCAGTCGGTCGCCCGGCCAGCGCAAGACCAGCCAGAAGACCGCCAGCGCCAGCGGCAGTCTGGCGATCCAGGGCAGCGCGCTGCCCATCTTCTGCGGGATGCCGGCCGCCAGCCATGCGAAGGCGGCCGCCAGCGCGACGATCGCCAGCGGGTAGAGGTAGAAGAGGCCGTAGCGCCAATTGTGGCGGAAGTAGCGAAAGGCCGTCCCGGTAAGAAGGACGTCGACAAGCGCCGCGATGCCGAGCGGCAAGGCCTTCCAATCGGGCCTGGCGAAATCCGTGGCGATCAGGTCGTCCCAGGCGCAGTAGCGGAAGTCCGTCTCCACCCGCCAGTTCGGCCCGCACGCTCGGATCGTCCAGCTCTGAACCGCCCCGCCGCGCGAGATCCTCGGCGGCCCGGCCTCGGCCCACATCGACCATGTGGCCGCAGCGCGGCCGAGCTCGCGGACCACACGCCGATACTGCATCGCCGCTGGCACATGCTCGTAGCCGCCGAACAGCAAGACGCGCCGCCGGCGGACGATGCTCGGCTCGGCAGCGGCCTGGGGACGGGCATCGGGCATCGACGGGGGGCTCCGGTCAGGGACGGGTCGCCGGCGATTGGAGGTCGGGCGTTGCGCAAATGCAAGGCCGGCGGGAAACTGCCGATGCGGCGGTTGAACCGGATCACGCTCTGCAGCGTTTGCAATATCAGGCGAATCGGATGCGATCCTGCCCGATGCGGGCTTGGGATCGCGGCCGGCGCTGGCGACGCAACAGGGGTCGGACCGAATGAAGATGTGGTGGGGACTTCTGCGGACGGTCGCGCTCGCCGCAACGCTGTTGTCCGGCACAGACCGTCCGCTCGGCGTCGCGGCGCAGGCCGGCTCGGTGCTGCATGAACTGCGCAATGTCGACCGCATCGACGAGATCGGCGCCCCCGGGTCAACCGCTTCCGCTCCGGCTCAGCACAATTCGGGCGCGACGGCGGCCAGCACGCCCCGATCGGCGCCGCCAGCGCCCGGGCAGACCACCACCGTCTCGGGCCGGACGGGCGACGTCATCCTGCTGCGCGGCCTGATGGACGTGTTTTCCTACGGGATGGACGCGCTCGGCACACGACTGCAGGAAAAGGGATTCCGGACCCAGGTTCTCAACCATTCGTCCTGGCCGAAGGTGGCCGAGGAGCTGATCCGCCGCTACAAGTCAACCCGCTCGCCGGAACCGGTGTTCCTGATCGGGCATTCGCTTGGCGCCGACGCGGTGATCCTGATGTCGGAGCGGCTTGCGCAGCAGCAGGTGCCCGTCGCCCTGGTGGTGACGTTCGATCCGGTGCATCCGCGCGAGGCGCCGCCCAATGTGCGGCGCCTCATCAACTTCTATCAGTCCAACAATGGCTGGGGCGTCGCGGTGAGACCCCGGCCGGGCTCCAAATCGATCCTCGTCAACAATGACCTCAAGGACCGCACCGACATTTCGCACACCACCATCGACAAGGCCGATTTCCTGCATTCCCGGGTGATCGACGAGATGATCAAGCTGTCGAAGCCGATACGGCGCCGTATCGCCGGCTAGGCGCTGCGCCGCTCACCTGGCCACCCGCAGCTTCTGGATGTCGCCGGCGATGCGCTGGAACACGGCCGCAAGCTTCGCCGAATCGGTGACGTCGAAGAACTTGTCCGGCGAGGAGGCGCAGTTCCGGATGGTCGAGTCGTCGACATCGGGATGCTCGAGCCGGATCGTGTAGATGACGATGCCCGCCGCCTTGACGTTCGCGCACAGCGTGGCGAGCTTCTGGTCGAGCTTGGCGATGCGCTGGCTGAGGCTGCCGCTCGAGATGCCCAGCCGGTTCTGCCAGATGTAGCCGATGCCGGAATAGACCGACTGGTTGTTGTTGGACACGACGACATTGTGGTTCTGGCCGTCGGTCATGAGCACGATCGCCTTGGTATAGCCCTCGGTGCCATAGGGAACGCCGTCGCCGAACGGGCCGTGCGGCGACAGCGTGTGCCAGCCCCACATCAGCCCGGCCGAGATGTTGGTGTCGCCGCCGGCGGTCATGGCGTCGATCGCCGTCTTGAAGCTGGTAAAGTTGCTGGTCAGGCGGGTGAGCGGCTGGATCTCGCAGCCGGCGTTGGGACCGAACTGATAGCCGATCGGGTTGGTGCCGGTCCTGGGTTTGGCATTGGTGTACTTGGCGACGTTGCCCTGGCGCTTCTTCCAGTCCGAACTGTTGGTGCCGTCGGCGATGTAGTTGTTGCAGTAGCCCGAGCCATTGCAATACTGGCCGCTGGTCAAGTCCGGCTCGTCGGGCGCGAAATAGGGCACGTAGAGCGTGGCCGGAATCGATGACGTCGGCGCCGTCTCGGTGACGTCATAGGGCGCGGGCCGCGTCTCGACACAGCCTGCCCAGGGCGTCTTCATGGACTGGAACAGATCGAGCCGCTTGACCTGCGTCGCGCCATCGAAGATCTGGTCGTTGATCGGCGACTTGCCCTGGCTGTCGATCCAGGCGGCGTTGGCATAGTGCGGGCCGACATTGACCGTCATCGTGTAGGGCACCAGTGCCAGCCGCACCGCGTCGGGCTCGCCGCTGCGGGCCGCCGCGGCCGCCAGCGTATCGACGAGATCAGTTGCCGCGCTCTTCAGGTTGGCCATCCGCGTGCCCTTCATCGACCCGGTGTTGTCGAGAACGAGTGCGATCTCGACCTTGGTCTGGTCGCGCAGCACCTCGGTAGCCGCGCTGAAGGAGATCTGGTCGACGCTGAGCAATGCCATGATCGCGGTATCGACAGTGCCCGACAGCTCGACCTGAACCGACTTGGTCGTCTGCGCGAAGCGGGAGATCGACCACTGCGCCGCCGGAAAGCCGGTCGCTTCGAGCGTGGCCTGGATATAGTCCTGCAGGAACTGGCGCGCGGACGCGTCGCCCTCGAGCGGACGCCTGGCGAGGGCCAGCGCCGCCGCATCCAGCGCGCTGCCGAGCTTGGCGCGGGCCGCGACCGCCCGGTTGTAGTCGATGGCGGCCCCCATCATCGCGATGACGGGAACGATCAGGATGCCGAACGCAACGGCGAAGCTGCCCGATTCTTCGGCCAGAAGCCGACGAAGCTGTCGATACATGCCCATAGCCCGCTGTCCCCGGCGACCATCCTGGCCGCCGCCGGACGCGGACGTTAGCCACCGCCCCGCTAATCGACACTGAAACAGGGCGGCGCGGTTTTCGGCAAGTTCAACACAAATTGCGCGCGGATACCGGCCGGCCGGCGGCGATCATTTCGACACTCTCAACCGCAGGATGTCGCCGGCAATGCGCTCGAACACCGCCGAGAGCTTCGCCGAATCGGTGACGTCGAAGAACTTGTCCGGCGAGGAGGCGCAGTTCCGGATGGTCGAGTCGTCGACATCGGGATGCTCGAGCCGGATCGTGTAGATGACGATCCCGGTTGCCTTCACGTTCTTGCAGGTCTGGGCTAGCTTCTCGTTGAGCTTGGCGATGCGCTGGTTGAGGCTGCCGCTCGAGATGCCCAGCCGGTTCTGCCAGATGTAGCCGATGCCGGAATAGACCGACTGGTTGTTGTTGGACACGACGACATTGTGGTTCTGGCCGTCGGTCATCAGGATCAGCGCCTTGACGAAACCCTCGGTGCCATAGGGGACGCCGTCGCCGAACGGGCCGTGCGGCGACAGCGTGTGCCAGCCCCACATCAGCCCGGCCGAGATGTTGGTGTCGCCGCCGGCGGTCATCGACTTGATCGCCGTCTTGAAGCTGGTGAAGTTGCTGGTCAGGCGGGTGAGCGGCTGGATCTCGCAGCCGGCGTTGGGGCCGAACTGGTAGCCGATCGGGTTGATACCGATCTTGGGCGTGGCGTTCTTGTACTTGGCGACGTTACCCTGGCGCTTCTTCCAGTCCGAACTGTTGGTGCCGTCGGCGATGTAGTTGTTGCAGTAACCGGGGAGGTTGCAGCTCTGGCCGACGAGCGTGTCGGGCTCGTCGGGCGCGAAATAGGGCACGTAGAGCGTGGCCGGAATCGATGACGTCGGCGCCGTCTCGGTGACGTCATAGGGCGCGGGCCGCGTCTCGACACAGCCTGCCCAGGGCGTCTTCATGGACTGGAACAGATCGAGCCGCTTGACCTGCGTCGCGCCATCGAAGATCTGGTCGTTGATCGGCGACTTCCCCTGGCTGTCGATCCAGGCGGCGTTGGCATATTGCGGGCCGACATTGACCGTCATCGTGTAGGGCACCAGCGCCAGCCGCACCGCGTCGGGCTCGCCGCTGCGGGCCGCCGCAGACACCAGCGTGTCAACGAGATCGATGGCCGCGATCTGCAGGTTGAGCATGCGGGTGCCCTTCATCGAGCCCGTGTTGTCGAGCACCAGCGCCAGCTCGATCTTCTTCTGTTCGCGGGTGACCTCGGAATTTGCCGCAACATCGATCGTGGGGATCGACAGCAGGCCGAGGATCGTGGTCTCCACCGGCGAGGCGATCGCGGCCTGGATCGTCTTCTCGGTCTGCACGAAGTCCACCAGGTGCCATTCGCCCGTGTAGCTTCCCCCGGCAAGCTGGGCGGCGATGTTCTGCTCGAGAAACTTCCGCGCCTCGGCGTCCGACATGTGACCGTTGCGCGCAAGCGACAGCAGCGCGATGTCCAGGGCGGCGGTGAGCTTGCTGCGCGCATTGGCCGCCCGGTTGTAGTCGAGCGCGACTCCGACCATCGCAATCATCGGCAGCAGCAGCAGGCCGAAGAGGATGGCGACATTACCGCGGCGATCGGTCAGGAACCGTCTGAGCAGAGTCCACATAACGGCAATTCCGGTGCTGTCGCCCGGGCATCGCTTGCGCCCGGTGCATGCGCCGATCATGCCGGAAACACTCGAATAAAACTTTAAGCGGATCGCCGACTCGCCTGGGGCACCGGGTAATCATGCGTTAGCCATGCCGGCCCCCCGGTATGGTGTCATGCGCGTTTGGGAGTTGCGGTTTGGGTTTGGTGTCCGATGGTCTGGAGGACCTTTGCGATGATTGCGGTGTGGTCGAGGCCGGCGCGGGCGATCATGGCGGCGGGGGTGTCGTGGTCGATGAAGGCGTCGGGCAGGCACATGGTGCGGACTTTCAGGCCGCGGTCGAGGCGGCCCTGCTCGGCGAGGAACTGCAGCACATGGCTGCCGAAGCCGCCGATCGAGCCTTCCTCCACCGTCACCAGCACCTCGTGGTGGGCGGCCAGCTGGCGGATCAGCGCGTGGTCGAGCGGCTTGGCGAAGCGCGCGTCGGCGACGGTGGCGGGAAGGCCGTAGGCGGCGAGCTCGTCGGCCGCCTTCAGCGCGTCGGCGAGCCTGGAGCCGAGCGACAGGATCGCCACCTTGCCGCCCTCGCGCAGGAT